>JAYTTM010000179.1:0-30726 GCA_043745055.1 Chitinophagaceae bacterium
TGCACGAGTGTCGCCTGCATAAAAATTTATACTTTTGCTATCGATTTGATTTATTGCAAAAAAACTTGTATCCATATTAATATCAGTGAAGCTGTTATAATATCTGCCTATACTGTCATAAACAGCCCTTTCAACTCCCATAGTTCTTATGGATAATGATCTATTATTAGTAGTTCCAAACACATTGCTACCAGTAATTTTATTACCTCCGGGTTTCCAATATGAGGCACGTTTTACCCACGCCGTTGTTGCAGCTTTTATAGTACTATCCGCATCGGGAATTGGAGCTGTTACATACACTACTTTTGCTTTTACCTGCTCTAAAACTTGCTGGGCTTTGCTCACCATTGACAACAAAAAAAGAAGTATGCCAATTACTAATTTTTTTCTTTTTAAAACTTGTTGCATATTAATATCCGGTTAATAATTTATAAAAAATGGTGAAGGTAAACAGCCCGGCTGTATTGGTATTGGTGCCAAAGAGTGTTCCGCCGGCTTGTAGAAATACGCCAGGAATAAATGTTTTTATTTCGCCTGCAGTAAAATCTACATTATCAATAAATAATGCGGCATCACCTGCTACAATGCCAAGACTCACCGCTGCTTTTAACGCAGTGCATTTCACCACAATACTCTGTATGAGGCTTCCGGCTGGTAATACTGCAGCAAGCGCACCAGCTATGTTAGTTGTAAAAACTAAAGATTTATCTGCAGTGCCGTTGCCAGAGCTGCCATAGTTGCCGGGTGAAACAATTACTTCCATATTACTTTTTACTGGTTAAAAAAAAAACGCTGCTGCTAATAATGCAATAGTTGCCAGTGAGCCGCCTGCTGTGGTACCCGCATTGTTTTTTACAAAATCTATTGCTTTATTAAAATAACTCTGTGCCCTGGCTATAATACTTTTTCTATCAGCTTCGTTTTTAAGCACAATGTTTTTTACATAGTACAATCGCTTTGCTGTTATTGCCTGGTATGCTGCTGCTGTGTCGTTGTTTATCCAGGATATTTGGGTGGCTCCAATATTGTTGCTTACTGATTTATCTAAAGGGTTTTTATTTTGTTGAGCAGCATTAATAATTCTTGCCCATTTGCCGTGTTGTGTTTTCATGTCAACCAGCAGTTGCGCTAACTCAAGGTTATTGATTTTGTCAACCATTACTGGTTTCCAAAAGTCAGTATAAAAGGCAATTACCTTTGGTTCCAGCTCTGGAAAAAATGCAGCTTGTTTTAATTTACCTTCTGCAGCTTTTTTTGCAATATCTTCCCAGCCCGGCCAGGTGGGATGAGAACCTTTGTTAATGCCTCCGTATGCCGGATATCCCTGGTCGTTTGCTGTGTAGCCTTTTTCAAAGCGCATTACCCCTTTATATAATGTATCAAAATTTCCCATAAAATTTAGCTTTCTCTTAATTTTAAAATGCCGTCATCAATATCCGCATCAGTGATAAGCGCTCCGTGTGCTCCTATTTCTTTTACGATATGTATTTTTATCAGTTTTTTAAGGGTTGGGTATGTCAATAATATTTTGTCGGTTGGTTTTATGCCTAAGCTTTTTGCTACATCTACAATGTATTTTTTTGTGTTGTTTTCGCTAGGCGGAGCATAGGCGTTTATATATTTTACCACTGTATTGTTTTTATACCGTAATACCTGGGTGATGGCATTTTTAGCCATTGCCCTAATGCCGTACCCGATATTTTTAAATACAGCAAAATTTCTGTTTACGGCAATTTGTCCGAGCCATAACTTGCCCCTGCCCAATGGCCGCACATTGCCCGGATTGTTATTGCGTAACCCTGCCGGAAACCCTTCGATATTTAAAAAGCTGGAGGCCATTTATGTATTTATGATGTATGATTTTTGATGTATGATTTATGATGTATGATGTATGATTTTTTAGGGAGGGATAAAGGCATTTAATAATTTTTTGTGATGAATGTTCTATAAAACACCACTCTCTTATCAATTGGCGGTGTAACGCCTGGTGCTACTGTTGTACCAGGCGGCTCCACGCCTCCCACCGGTGTTTTAATAGTGGGTGGGTTGGCAATGTCAAAATCAATTTTATACTTATTGTAATAACCCAATTCCGGATGCATGCTGGGACCTACCCAGGTTTCCCTTGGTTGTAGCACAGTGTTCGCATCGATGGTTACATTTACGTTACCAGCGTTAAAGAAAGAATACTCTGCACATCCGTCGCAGTTATAGACGCCGGCTGCTGTAATGCCATCAGAAGTTTGGACACCTGAATATTGTTTTGCCATTATTTATTTTTTTTAAAAAGCGGTATAATTTCTTTAATGCCATAAGCCACCGCTGCAATAATTAATATTTGTTTTACCTCTGTAAGAAAGCCGGGCTTATCTGCTTCAACGGCAATTGCTTTAGTGTCTTCACTTGCTGCTGCGGTTAAAAGCTTATCTCTATCAGCAGGGTTTGCAATTGCCATAATAGCCCGGTACCTGTCATTGAGGGTGGCTTTATGTTTTGCAACCTCTCCCAATTTGTCAACAATTTTTACTGCTATAATACCAGCAACGATGATAGCAGCAACCCATATTATTATAATGGTTACTGGCTCGCCAATTGCGTTTACACCATTTGGCGTAAGCTCTTTTATATCGGCATAATACCCGGCAGGTAAACTATTTTTAAATCTGTAAACAAGTGCCTTATGCTCCACCACTTCCCGGGCAAGTTTTGTTTTTTGTGCTGCAGTTAAATCTAGTTTACCCAATGCGGCCAATGCTCTTGCATTGCGCTGTGCCATGGCCACAAACTCGTTGCAACTGGCTTCAAAATCTGCATTCTTTTTTATGCTGGCTGCAATTTTATAATCGTTTGTGTATTCCATGGCCATGGTCATTTCCGATGGCCGGTATATGAAATATCGAAGGTTTCCCTTCCACAAAACAGCAACTTGAAAGCGGTATTTTTTTACATACTCAAATGGATTTCCCTCAAGCTCCATCAGCTCTACTACTGTTTCTTTTTCGAGTATTATTTTATCTAAAACAGGTGTGGATTTTATGTCGATATACTCTACGGATCCATCTACATTTTGTTCGCCCTGAGTCTCTAACCGGCTTTTAAAAATTTGTAGCCTGGTGGCTTTGTTAGGTCCTTGCCCTATAACAATACGCACCCTTGTAATAAAGCGTTGAATTTTTTTAGTAGCCTGGTAGCTTAAAAAAGTGCTATACAATAATTCGAACATTACACACCTAATTTGTGCAACATCATTTTCCAAATTAATGGTGTTGCTTGTTTAATACCTGCTAATTTGGTTAGCTGTTTTGGCAGTTCCGGATTTCGTTCCAGGAGGCTGTCTATTGCTTTCAATAAAATTTCTTTGTCGTGTTCGGTAAGGTTGTTAAAATTGGTCATGTGTTTTGATGTACCCCCATCCCCTAAAGGGGGGTAAGAAGGGTGTCTTTTTATTTATAAACTATCTAAACTTCCTACTGCCATTTCGAAAGTGGAAGGATCTTTTTGTTTTAGGGTTGCCAGTTTTTCCAGTTGTGCCAGCCAATCCGGGTTATCTTTTGCCAGGGCTTCTACTGCTGTTGATAATCTATCATCGATATTATCAGTGGCACCAACAGCATTGGTTGCAGCAGTTAACGCTGGTTGTTCTCCTGCGGCTTTGTTCATGTTGAACATCGCTTTAGTGGCAAGCCCTAAAAACTCTTTGCCGGTAGGTGTTTGGCTCATTATGCCGTAGGCTAACGACCCAATACCCAGTACAGCTTTGTTGTAGCCGCCATCAAACTCATTCACTTCTTTTTTTAGGCGGTCGTTTTCTGCTTTTAATGCAGCTTGTGCATTGGCAGCGTCAACTTCTGCCTGCATTTTTTTAAACTTTTTATCGATGGCTTCTTCAAAATTATCGGCAGTAACCTGGCCAATGCCATCCATAAAAAAGGTGGGAGCTCCGGTGCTGCCAATGGCTGCTATAGATGCTCTGCCGCCTTCTACTTCAATCATGGTATCTATACCGCCTTTGCTTTTGTCTTTGCTGGTGTAGGCCACTAAATTGTAAGTTCCGGTGCTTAATGCATCGAGCGATTTGCGAAAATCTTCCAGGCTGCAGGCAAGGTCTAAGCCTGTTTCTTCAAAATTTGCCTGGCAAATGTAATTGCCGCTGGTGCGCTTGCTGTTATTTTCGTACAGCCGCCAGTACGGCATTTTGTGTGTGCGGAGTAATTCTATTGCGTTGTGTTTGCCTACGTATGCCATGTGTGTTGGTTTTTGCCCCTATCCCGCCCCCATCCCCTGAAGGGGGGTAATGCAGGGAATAAGACGGTATTTAAATATTTGTATCGTTGATTAGTTCTCCCATGTTGTTTAGTTGATGTATGGCAGGATTAAATATTTCATAAAAGATGGTAAAAGAAAGTCCAAAACCCTCTGCAGGAATAATCCATGAAGCTATATTGGGAAATTCAACAAAAGAGTTTCTAATGCTTATAAGCTTTGGTTTTATAAAAAGTATATCAATCCAGTTTGAATAATTTAAACCAGCTAGTCCATAGCTTCTATACAAAAACGCATTCAGCGGCATCCTTTCATTGTAATTCTGATTGTCATAACCTTTTAGAGTTAAATACCCTGCCGATACATTATTAAAAGGAGGTATTAATCTATACTCAGGGGTTCTTTCAGCTAAACTGCTGATAAATATTCCATTGATCAGAACCTTGTCTAATAATAATACAGAATCAGAAAAAAGAAATCTTTGCTGCAAACCGTTTTTTATAACAAGCTCAACATTTTTACTATTGGTAAGTGGGCGTATTTGTCTGCTCATAAACTATTTTTTTAAAATCAATACTCTTCTATTTCTTCTACATCCCCTAAGGCATTTACTTTATGTTTTAAAGGATTAAAATCATCAAAATAAAAAGTAAATACTATTGCATATCCTGCCGGCGGAATTGGACCAACATTTGCAATTAGCGGTAAATCAACGTAAGAGTTTCTTATGCTTATTATTTTGGGTTTAATATGAATTACAGAATCCGCTCTTAAAAATATTTCTAAAGGCACTTGTTTATTTAATTCTTTTTTATTTGCATCGGCAAGCGTTATCATTCCCTGGCCAGTATACTGAGTCGGATAAATAGCACGACCGTTTGGCGATAAATAAAAAAAATCTGGAACAATTGAAATACCAGTAACTAATACATTGTCTAAACCGGTTTCATTATCACCAAAAGAAAACTTTCTGTTTGTGTTGCTTAGGATTGGAAGCTCTATGGTATAGCTTCTTCCTATTTCCCTTACCTGATTCATAAAAAATAAATTTTAAAAAACCGCCACGCCAACTGGCATGGCGGTTAATTTTTGTTTGAATTATAATCCTGTTCTACTTAACTATTAAATATTGGCACTGCCATTGTTGATCAGGAAGCCTTTTGCATAAAAAACTGCATAGTGCGTAAATCCTGCTACTGGTGGTGTTGCTCCTGCCCATCCTGCATGGCTTGGGTAGGTTATTTCTATTTCATTGGTACCGCTACCGTCCAGATCAATGTGTGGAGTAAGATTCAACATGGTATCTTCCAGGCTAAACTTATCCCTGTTTGCAGTTGAGCTTTGCTGAGTTTCAAAAACCTTTAAGAAACTTTTCATGTCGAAAAATGGCAGAATTTTTTCACGCTGAATTGTAATAGATAAATCACCATTAAAAATTGCTGATAAATCTCCGGCTGCAGCAGCTCCAAACTCTGTAAGGTTGGGATAGCTCAATAAACGACCAGTACTTTTACCATTAGGTTGACTTAGCAAGTAAAATCCCAGCCTGGTAATAGCAAACTTGTCATTACGCTCCAGCCTTCTTTCGGTAGGTGTTTGTGTGGTACCATCACCTACATAAGTTTTGAAGGTTATTTTGTTGTTTCCGTTTACAAGTGGAGCTTCGAGCCGTAAATAAGATGAAGTAATTTTTTTACCTAAATATTGCGGATCTGTTTTATAACTCATATAAGCGCCTCTGCTGCGCTCATTACTAATTACCTGCACACCTGCTCCCTCTTGTGTGCCGCCACCGGGTGCACCAATATACACGCCCAGGCTACCTGCTGGTAACTGGATGATGTTGGCAGCCGTTAAAAGATAAAACGCTGTTTGGAAAGATGCAACGGCCAATACGGTTGGCATTACCGCTGTACCAAATACAGTTACTATTGCAGCACTCAGTACTACTGTAATGCTTAACAAGGTTAAAAATGATAATACTTTTTTCATTGTACTTTTTTTGAAAAATGATTTGATTGTTTACGTGCTTTTGTCGCCCCCATCCCCTGCCCTGCCCCCATCCCCTGAAGGGGGGTAAAACAAAGGAGCTAAGAAGGGTAAAATAGGATTGAAAACATTAAAGCAATAATTGTTTAATTAGTGGTTCCGTTGATAGAATTTTCTATCTCGGTACCGCTGATATCGTACCCGTTGATAGAATCATCTATTTCTGTTCCATGAATGCCAGGAATGTTAAAAGCTTTACCCAGTGCTACTGCAGCTTCGGCCATTACACCATTGCTAAAGTCTGTAACCATACCTGCTTTTTTGGTTTCGCCTAAAAACGATGGTAACAATGCGGCAACCCCCAGGCGTATACCTGCATTTAATTTAGGATTGTTGTATTTGCCCAAAGCTGTTGTGAGCATTCCGCTAGCCATATTACCGGCAACGGAACCGGCCGCCATAACGCCTGCACTTTTAAGACGTTCGGTTACCTTTTTAAAATTGATTTTACTTGCCACTTGTTTTAATTTAAGTGATGATTTAATTTTTTACGGCGTCAATAACCTATCGGCTACTGCACCACTGCACAGTTACCTGCGCTTGCCGCTGGTGCGGCCGCCCATTCTTTTGAGCTGGTTCTTTAATTTCGTTAAAGTTGCTGTTTTCTTCTTTGCAGATTTAACTGCAGAAGCTGCTTTTTTCTTTGCGGAAATTTTTGTTCTGGTTGATTTGATTGCACGATCTAAACCGCTAATCCCAGAAACTCTTTTCTTTGCCATTTTTAATTTATTATGAGTGATTAGATACTTTGTTTGCCCTGCCCCTATCCTGCCCCCATCCCCTGAAGGGGGGTAAGAAAAGGGGGGTAAGAAAGGGAACTTTTATTTACTAACAGTTACACATACCCGGTGCTGCTCTGCCGCCTGTTTTTTCCATTTCTGGCAGGGTATCTGCTCCCTGGTTTTTAATTGACCTTGCCATCTCTATTGTTTCTTCTTCATTTAAAGGATCGTATCCGCTTTCTACTTCTTTGCCTAAATCTTTTCTTTGCTGTGGCGTAAGGTTTTCAAATTGATTATTAAACCTTTCCGTAGCCTGCCCCGCATTTAAGCCAGAATCGATATATTGTCCTGCTTTAGATTCCACTTCATTTTTTACATTTTCGGGTATATCATCTGCATTCCGAACATTATCCCAGGTAATAGCTTTGCCTGCATCTTCTTCTATGTTGGGGATATCATTTGCACTAACATTAACCCCTTCTTTTTTACCACCTAATTTGTTAATCACCCATTGAACAGCAGCTATAATAGCACCTATATAATCACCAGTTGCAGCTTTTGCGCCTACATTCACTAAGCCCGCCGCATCAAATTTCTTTTTTGTCTTTTTGGGTTTTTCATAATCGTAATTACTGGTATTATTAAAATCGTAGGCGTTATTAAAAGCTTCTTGCGTTATACCTGATCCACGGGATCCACTGCTTTTTTCAATTATTGCCGTACTTCTTGTAAGCTTTGGGTGTTTACCTATTGACCCGTTTACTCTACTTTTGGCCTGATTATATCCCGGAGAACCAATACCTTTTACAGCTACCGACCGCAATGCTTTAGCCATGTAACTTTCCGGGCTCATACGTAATTTTTTGGTAAGGCTGTTGCGAACTATGCCCATAAAGTGTTTATCCTTCATGCCAATTTTGTTGACAATAAAATCTTTAAACTTCTGCGATTTTTTGCGCTTTGCTTTCATTTTAACTGTCAGCATTTTTTCTTCCGCAAACAAGTATAAAAACATCATTGCAGCTTTTGGCAGGTAAATTTCCAGTATGCCTTTTGCTACCATCCTTAGCGGAAATGATAACACCCTGGTTACAGCTTTAAATCCTTTTGCTATACCACGGCCAATTTTTTTAAAGAAGCCGCCGCCACTTTTCTTTTTACCTTTTCTTTTGGCTCTGCCAATCATATCATCGCCAATGCCTTCAATTACGGCAGGGTTATCAATATTGGATAGTGCATGATTTATTACACCAATTGCCTGGTCGTATTTTTCCAGCTGCCAGTTAAATGGTCCACCCACGGCAGCGCTGTTTGCTTTTTCAATTTCCAGGCGCTGGCGGGCAATCAGCAAATCCATTTCGCCATCGCTTATATCAGCTACATCTTTTGTTAGCTTAAGCACACCAGGTACATGCTTGCTGGCTGTAGTGCCTACCGATCCTAAATAAGAAATTTTGCTCATTAGTTTATCCTGTTTAAATGTGTAAGGCTTTTGTGAATTAAAAGGCCCTGTCCACACACTATCTAAAATTATTTCTCCACCACCGGCCAACGGCACATATACATACACGTGGGTAGCTGTTGGGTCGTTTTGAGAGTAGCTTGCAAAACGGTATCCGTAAGGGATGCCTAGGTTTTTTAAGCAGCTGGCGGTAAATACACTAAAGCTTTTACAATCGCCGAGCTTATCTTTCCAAAGCCTTCCGGGGCTTTTTATCCACTGCTCCCCGGTAGGATCTACCTTGTAGGGTATTTGTGTTTTTACAAAACTCCAAATAGCCCTGCAGGTTTCTATACCTGTTTTTTTACGTAACGTTGGTGCAAAGAGCGATGTGTACCATGCTGCTTTTTTATTAGCATACAAAACTGTTTCAATGATATCTTTTGTTAACCCATCGGGGTAACGCACATTATCATCTTCTGGCTTTGGTTTTTTAATCAGCGCTGTTTGGTACACCTTGTAAAGTTTTTTTACACTGTATAATTTTCATCTGCTGCAGGTGCTTCGTCTTTTTCAAAAAAGCCCGTGTTTTGCGTGCAGGATATTTGTCTTTCAAAACAGGCTACTAATATTTTAGCATCCTGTTTTTTCCAGTGTTTTGTTTTAAAACCGGTGGCCGGTTTAAAGCAATAAAAGCCCTGCGGATCCTGACATAAAAAAACTATACGCCCTTTGCCATCGTGGCCTTCTTGTACTGCGTTGAATAAAAGATCACTCATTTTTTAAATTTTTATTTATACTAAGGTGCCAGCTATATGATGCGAATGATGGTTGCCATAATTTAAAAAGCCGGATGGTTTTATATTTTCAAAACGCTTTTTACATTTTGAAAACATGTGCGGACGGCTTATGTGAAGATTATTGCCAATGCCACTTATGGCTTTGCCTGTTGATAAATCGATGGTGTTGGCAATTGGTAAATCAAACATGGGTGTTTTCATTACGCCCTGCACCGTTAGCACTTTTATTTTTTTGCCACGTATTAATGATAACAGCACTGTTATTGCATTTACTTTTGCGGAAACCGCAACGTATTCGGTTTCGTTGCCGGCAATGTTTACGGGCACATTGTTTTTAAAATTTGCAAGTATAGTATCCTGGTGTTTTATTACACCAAAAAAAGAGGTAACTGGTATGCTGGTGCGGTTAGGATTAAATACTTCTACAGAAAAAATAATTTCCGGCTTCAACAAATTGGCCAGGTTAAATTTTATTCCGGAAATATTATATTGAAAAAATTTAATTGTACGTTTTACACTGGCAGCATGAAAGGCTGCATATAGCAGCACACCGGCACCAAGGCCCATCCACATTGTATTTTTACCAGTCATATTACTTTCTTTTTTTTAAAAAAGATTACTGCTTCTTTTACGCCTTCGCCAACAATGGAGCCTATCAGGGCATACAAGCCAATTTCTATAATATGAAAGGGGCTTATGTTAAGAAGGTATGCAAAAAGACCGCCGCCGATACCGCCAATATTTGAAAGCTTGTTAATTACGTAGTCCATACTTTAAATAGTTCCTTGCTTAGAACATAAAAGTATTGTGGATTGATTTATGGCGTGAAGAGAATGAAGAGAATGATAGAAAATGGAAGAATTGATTGAAAATGCAAGGAATGATAGGCGCCCATGCCGCCTTTATCCTTGCCCCCATCCTTGACGCCATCCCCGCCCCCATCCCCTAAAGGGGGGTAATAAGGGGGTAAGATGTTCTATATTATTTTGAGGAATTTATAAATAAGCTGGTACTGATCTGCACAACTTTCCAGCGCATTTTGTATAGTGGATTCAAGTGCTTCCAGTTCAATAGTTTTTCCGGATTGTGCTAAAATAGTTTGCTGCAGAATATATTTTCTTGAATCGTTATCGAGTGCATATATTTCTTCAATGGCACGATACTTTTCTTTTAATACATTAACCAGGCATTCAAACTCTTTTAGGTTCATGCCTTCAATATTTACCAATGCATCGGTAGTATCCTTGTTGCCGGTTACTACTATTTGCATAACATATAATTTGGAAGCTTTTGTAAACGTATCCGGCCGGTGGGTTTTTTGTAACCAAACATTTCTCCGTTTTTATGCAACCAGGCTGGCAGGTTAAATAAAAAATAATACCAGTGGGCTTGCCACCAGTTTAGCAGGTAATTGTTACACAGGTAATAATCTACTTTAAATTTTCCTTTGTGTTTGTACAGGTACAAATCCACACCGGTTTGTCCACTGGTTTTAGTGAGGGTGAAGTACCAACGTTTTTTTATCATTACATTAAATTTAGAAAGGTGCAGGTTTCGGTATAGTCGAGGCTAAAGTATTCACAGAATTCTTTAATGCTTACCAATTGCCAGAGCTTTTTATTATTATGCAATTTGGCGGCGGCTATTTTACGGCTGGCCGTGGCACTGCTGCAATCATAAATCTTCATTACATCGGTAATAAAAATAACCAGTCGTACCGGTTGTTTAAAAGGAGTGGGCATATTATTGGTTTTAGAAAGAGCTATGGAAACAGCGGATAGCCGTATAAGTGTATGAGCCATGTAAAACAGCAGGAAATCGGCTACAGTAAAGTATTTCAGGAAAAAAGGTGAGGGAATGAGACAGCAAAGTATCAGTACCGAAACAGACAGGATATTGAAAGCTGTAAAAGAAAAGCCTACAGCTATATTATTTTGATGTTTTATTGAAACAAAACCTACACTTTTGGGCATAAAAAAACAAGCGATTGTAATGGTGGTATGCTTCGCTTGTTTTAGTTAGTGCAATATAATAAAAAAATTGATAGCCTCCATTCCCTAAAGGGGAGTTTTATAAAACTTTTATTTTAATCCACGGATGAAGGCGGGATAATCTTTTGTATGATTGTTGATGACATTTTTTATAATGTACAAATCATTTTCCGTATCGAAGGTTATAAAGTAATGCGTGTGCCGGTTAGGTTTGTAGCTGCAATAAAAAGCACCGTACTTTTTATTTTTAGTTTGCTTTCGGCGCTGCTGAGGTATGCTATAAATAAAATGATAAATCTTTGATACATACTTTTTAGCATCGTGCCTAAATCCGAAATATCTTTTTTCGTATAGAATATTTGCCAGCTCAACAAGTTTATCATCGGCAAATGAAGTAAGAATCACTTGCTCCATAAACTATCAATTTTTGCAAATACACGTTTTTTAGATTCTTCGATGGTTATCCCTTTCTCATACTCCTGCATAAATTTTGATTTCTGCAATACGCCCAGCTCCTCCAACACAGGGGTTATTAACTCCTTGTGTTTTTTTATATTGATGGTAACGTGGGTAATTTCTCCCTTAGTGTTTTTTTGTGTTTTTATTCCTGCTATCTGTGCCATATACCAAATGTACTAAAAATTACAGTTTTATTATTTGCTGATCAAGTATCATAATCCAGTTGTTGCGGACGAGGTTTAAATAATAATCATTTTCTAATACGGGCAATGTAAGTAGCATTCTATAAAATGCAATGCCGGTTGCTATAGAAAATTTAATAGTTATTGCTTTGCTGCTGCAGGTAAATAATTTTTTAGTAAACAACATTTCGGCTTCATCGAGCAGGCAATGAATTACTTTAACCTGCAGATATTCGCTGGTGGTTTTGCCGGAGCCGGCAATATTATTAAGCTGCGATTGCTTTAGCAGGTGCACATAATTGAAGATGTGCGATTTTGCAAACTCGGCGTGTTGGCGGGAGATTTTTAGTGTGAGCATTTTTAAAACGGTAGCTTTTTATCATTCAAAAAGTGCTGTACTGCTGCTATTATTTTTTCTGAATCTGTTTTTTGTTCCTGAAGGTATTGTAATCTAAGCCCATTTGTTACCAGCGCATTCTGACTGATATCGTGTGCATCAATCCACTGCTTTAAGTAATCAGGAATTTCTACAGAGATTTTAGCTTTATTATCCATAATACAGGCGTTTTACTGGTGATGTACAGGTAGAAAGGTGCGGCTATAAGAGAGTTGGCTGCTATACTACAGTTTTATAATTCAAGTTCTTTTTTAGCGAAGGACAAAGCAGCAGTAACGCATTTAACTCTATCCTTATGCACTTTAAAATCTGTTGCATCGCCATTAAATGTTACGTTGTTATCATTGTTGCCGTGTGTCATTGAAAACTTTTTTGTCTGATAGTTAATAGTTAATTCAATGATTGCTTTGCCTTCGTAAAAATGAACGGTTAGCCAAGTCTTTTGTATTTTCATAATTTATATTTTGACAGTTACTAATTTATCTTACCGTACAGCAGCCAACAATGTGTTTTACGCAAAATGGGCTGAAGTTCCGCTATCGCTATTCAGCATTTGTATTTCAAATACCCATTCAGCGTAAAGCACCAACGTTGTAAGAAAGCATGTGCCACACCCTGCTTGTGCAAGGTGGACAAATGCCTAATAATAAATTGAGGGGTTATTTATAAGCAAGTTGCTTTAAGACAGCAACTATTTTTTTTGCAGCATCTTCATTTAACGGACGGCGACCTTTCAAAAAGTGGTCAAGTGTTTTGGGCGGTAAGCCAGCCGCCAGTTCAATACCTCTTACATTTAAGAAAGAGGTATTTTTTTTAAAAAAGGCTTTAATTAACTCTTGCATAAATTCTCCCATTTCTTCCATACTCAATATTGAAAGTTGTAGCAGCATCTTCAGCATCTTCTTTACTGTCAAATCCCTGCGCTTCTTTGATGTCAGTTACTACTTTGTTATTCCAGTTTAAATAACCATTTTCCCAATCAAGTGCTTTTTCTACTTCTACGATGAATGTTTTGTTTGACATGATTTTTAGTTTTTGATTAAGTTGGTTTGTCTCTCAATCATGTACCAAAAATAGTACGTTTATTTGACAGTACCAAATATTGTACAAAATATTTTAAAAATAATTTTCCCCTCAATTTCAAAGAACTAATTCTACCACCCTACTATATGCCTTCCTACAACATATCGTTTGCCGCAATTGGGGCTTGACGAAACCGCAATCGGCTTTAGTTTTTCAATTTAGCATTTGTGCTTTTCGCTGTCGGTCTGATCCAGCACCTATTCCCCAACTTCTGCAAGCGAATAACGTTGTGCGTCAGGCTTACTACCCTGCTAATCGTGGCAGCCTCCACTATCACAGGTTGAACCTTCCTTTATCATTTCGGGTATCCAATTTTGACTATTAGCAATAAAGTTTTCATATTTTACTTTGCTGTCTAACCAAGTACCCATTTGCTTGTCTTCTTGATTTGCAAACCACTTCATTTTTTCAGGGTGCATTGCAGCCATTACGCAAAGCGTTTCAGGTTTTTTATGAAAGCATCCTACACAGTTGCTTACAATTGGAAAATCAATTCGCCTTTGTTCCTCAAACAGATTGCCACCAACATATTTGTTTCTCCAGTAATCTTCAACCATTGGCTTTGTAATGCCATTTTTTATAAGTGGGAAAGAACAAAAACGCCAATTAAAGTTTTCGTGTCTTTGTAGCCTTTGTCCTCTTGTTGAACAGGCAACAGGTATTTTAAAATTTGTTGGGTCGCTATTATTAAAAAAGCGTTCCATTCTATAAAATTCATCAAACCTAAAACCTATTCTCATATTACATTTTTCGCCAATGGCATTAAACCACCAGTCAAATATTGGCTGTAGTTTCATTTGCTCCGTACAGTAACGCCTTGCCCAACTTGGTAATCTTGTTTGCGTTCCGTCATCAATTACGTGGTCAAAACTTTTACCTCTTACCCAAATAATTTCTTTGCCTAAGTATTGCTCCAAATCCATCATTGCCTTAATAGTTGCATCATCTTCGGCTGTTGCAATAAATTCTCCGTAAGCATCAACAAACTTTTCAAGTTTTGCGTTTGTGTAATAAATCAAAGCCTTGTCTTTTGGTGCAGCTTCTTTTTCATCAATACAAACCAAACTGAAAATCTCATAATCAGCAGGGTAATTTGCTGCTATAAAAGCACTTGTTTTTCCTCCTGATATACTATTAACTGTTTTCATTAGTTCTTTTAAAATACCCAGCCCGAACGCACAACAAGTGGTTTTGCAAAAGCAAGGCATTGGTAATAAATTTTAGCTTCATATTTTCAATTTAGCAGCAGTGCAAAGGCTGTTCTGACGTTCCCTGATTTCCTTGCCTTCGCAAAGCCACAGGCGTTGGTGGCAATTTTAGACACTCTCGGCAATTAATAAAATATTGTCACTTTGGCCAGTTTTTATTGATAATACTTTTCCATTTTTGAAAAGAATAACAAGTACAGCCATTTCAGGTAAGGCATAAGTATTTTCATCTAATTCAATAACGCCATTTTTAGGATAATAACCTTTTTCACAAAATACATTTTCAACAGCATCACCAAAGATTTTTTGTTGTGCGTTTTGTGGCATTTCATACCATTCGCCTAATTCACTATTTAAAAAATCTAAAAATTTTTTACTCATATATTTATTTTTACCGCGGTTAAAGGAAATTCGTGAACATTATATGGCGGTTTATAACCTTCATCGCTGCAACATTTTACAATTACAGTTTCATTTCTTATTGTCAACACTTGAAAAGTTACACCCAAAAAGTTACACCACCATTGACCGCTAGTGCTATCAATTACCGTGGCAAGACATAAACTGCCACCAACAAGGGGTTTACTGCTATTGTGGCTTGACGTTGTTACTTCGGCTGTGGTGCTACTATCGGCGGCAGCTTCAGCAGACGTAATACTATTTGTCTTTTTGTTCATAATTTCAACTTTATTTTTTCAATCGGCATTTGTTCCGAATTTTTTTTTCAAATTCCGAAACAGCAGTAAGCCCTACAGTTATGCGTCAGGCTACTTCCCTTCTAATTCCGTATGGCAGACATCCAAAGCGAATATCATCATCTGACTTGCCTTTAGAAAATAAGTATTGCTCACCGTAAAGTCCTGTAACCGTAAAGCCATCGGGAATAATATCGTACCATTCCCCAGGTATTAAAATAATATCTTCATCTTTTGGCAATTCAGTTACAGGGGCATCGCCACGTCCACAATTAACATCGTATGTTTCGCCGAGGGTATTTATAATAGGTATTGAAACTTTATTATCAACAGGCTTTTCTTTGTTTTCGCCAATTACATTATTCATCGTATCCCATTTTCTAAAGCCAAAACCTTTCAGAATATTCCACGGAGCTTTATCAACTATTGCCATAAATTCTTCTTTGTTTTGTGGCTTCCATTCAAATTCTAACTTTTCGGTTCTTTCAAATTGTGGTGTCATAATTGAGCATCCGTTTGGAAATTCGCTTTGTAAAAAGTTTACTAATTCTTGCATAGTTTTTATTTTTTGTAGTTTAAAAATCGTTTTTAATTCACCGCCCGAACGCACAACAAAGTGCTTTGCAATGCAGCGAAACCTATTAAGTTGGAAATCTTGTACTACTTATACCTTTTAATAAGTTGTTTGCAACCTCATTATAAACGTAAGAAGCTAAACTGTGTGAAAAAATTTTTTTATCGTCTTGACAAATAAGCATTGTGCTGTGCAAACAAAAATCCTCATCTCCTTTTTGCCAGGTAAGCATCATTGTTCTTTTGTTATGATATAAAGCAAAAGCCTCTTCAAAAGGAATATTTAACTTATCAAAAAAATTCTGTCCGTCAAAACAGTATGTATGTCCTTCTTTTAAAACATATAATTTATAATCTCCAGTTTTATAAAATAAATTTTCCATGTTGTTTCATTTAAGTCCGATCACTGCGGACGTTTTTAAAATGTTATACCAGTTTTTTAATCTTGCTTTTAGATGCAATTTTCTTTGCAGCTGGTGCAATTTTATTTGCAACCGGTGCAATGCTTGCTTTTTGCTCTTTCAATGCATTTATCTTTTTAAGTGCATTGCCTTCCCGTTTGGCACGTACATCGTTTTGATCTGCCTGGAGTAAAGCAATATCATCTTTAAAATATTCATCGGTAAGCAGCATGGGCATTAGTGCATATTTTTTAGCGCTTACAAAGCTGCTACCGATGCTGTTTAGTTCGCTAAGGGTGTACAAGCGCATTAGCACAAACAACTGTTTTACTGTTACGCATTTTTTGCTGATGCTATCAAAGCTTTCCCTATTAAAATAATCATCATAGTCGATGGCGGTAAACTGTTTTATAATGGGTTTGTAACATAAATGGATGCCTCTTAAAAATAAATATGCCATGGCATTAATTTCCTCTTGTATTAAATGCTGTGTAAACACGGTTTCAATTTTATACAATGCAGGATCTTTTATTTTTTCGGATACCAGGTCCCAAACTTTTTCTTCATCCAGTTCTATCCCCCGGGCTTTGCGCTGGTTGATGGCGGCTATCTGCAGGTCTATATCTTCGGCTGTAGGCGTACTATCTGCAGAGGCGGTTGATTGTACCTTGCCGGTTACTTTGCGGTACATCGTTTTATATTTTCCTTCGCTGTAGCCGCTTACCATAAATGCAGTGGTTTTAATTTTATAATCTCCCCAGCTGCTATCGGATATAGTATGCCCGCTTTGTTCTATTATTTTTACTTTGTACTTTTCTGCCAGTTGTTTTACATCATCGGAGGCTCCGGGATAACCGGCTACCAAAAAAGTTTCGGGCTTAGTGGTTAAAATATTTTGTACCTGCAGCAGTAAATGCGCCTGCGATTTATCTTTAAAGCAGGCCTTATCTATACACCTGTCTTCTTTTACAATATCGGGAAAAAGGGAAGGATTGCTACCGGTGCGTTTGCTGCAGGTGAGGCATGCTCCGGCTGCAGGTACCAGTGTTGCATCATCTTTTTTAAAGGGTGCAGCTGATAATTTCATCATTACATGTGTATCGATAAAATCGGCAGTTTCCTTTATGGTGGCATATTCTTTTTTATCAAACACCTGCCGGTTTTTTAAAATTTCTTTTTGCGTACTACTGTTTAGCCTGGCAAATAAAACAGCGTGCCCAATTAAAAACTTTTCGTCCCAAAAATCTTTTTGCAAATCGGGTATTAAGTTTATCAGCTGCATGCGTTGCGCCACATAGGTAATTGGCTTGTTTATTTTTGCGGCAATATCTTCCAGCGTCCAGGGGCGGTTTTTATTTTGCGTCATGGCTTTAAAAGTTACGGCCTCATCCATGGGGTGCACATCTTCTCTTTCTATATTTTCTATAAACTGCAGCTCCTGTACTTCATCATCAGTTAATACTTTTATTTCTGCCGGTATGCTATCAATGCCGGCCAACATGCTGGCACGGTACCGGCGCTCTCCGCAAACAATTTCATACTTGCCGGAGCGATCGGGCTGCTCCCTTACTGTAATGGCTTGTATTACGCCTACTTTTAAAATAGAGGCAGACAACTCTTTTAATTTTTCTTCGTTAAAATACTTGCGTGGGTTGGTTGCGGAAGGAAAGATATCCTTTACCGGTACCATGGTGATGGAGCGTTGTTGTTGCATGTGTTTGGTTTGATGGTGAATGGTGAATGGTGAATACTGGCCGATGGTTCTTTTTCGTACAGGGGTGCTGTTGGTGTTTTTACTTCTCTGCCATAAAATGCCATGATAGATCTGTTTTCGTTGTATTCGTACAAGGATCCGGCTGCATCTTCGCAGTAAACAAATATTTGTTTGGCTTCGGTTTTTCTTTTATCCTGCAATTTTTTTAGCAGCTTTAAATCCGGATCGTTGGAGAAGTAAAACCAATCGCCGGGTTTAATATTTTTAATTTCGGTTTTGTATGGCATTTTTTATGTATGATTTATGATGTAGGATGTAGGATGTATGATTTACCTTAGTTATAAAAAACGATATGAAAAATGTTTTTTGAGCATAAAAAAGAAATCGTTTAAATCAATACCGTTTTTAGGTATTACTTCGCCGTCGGATAATGAAGCTTCATTTGTGTACAAATGTTGCAGATCCAAAAGAAATTCTGAGAACTCTTGCTTTTGATCTTCGTCTGGTAATTTTATTTTTAGATAAATTTTTACAACTGCCATTTTTTAATATTTGTTATTTTGTAATTTAAGAAGGGTTTTAAGTGCTATTGAAACAGTCATTTTATCAAAATCCGAAGGCATTAAATGCTTTTTATTAATGCTTGTGCATCTAATTTTTTGTTTTTCAAAAGGTATTGAGTGATACCATTGAAGCAAACTGTTTACCCAATTTCTTTCTATCTTATGATCAAGAAAATAAGGATTTTTTGGAAAAGATCTTTTTGTACGTTTATAAATTATATCGTAAGGTGTTCTCCAATACGCATCAAAATTTTTTCCATATTTTTTTTCTCCAACTCTTTGGTAATATGTTTCAAAAACATCATCAATTCCGGATAAATAATTTTTCCACAAGTAACTTTTATTTTTTCTGCTTTCATTCAATTTTATCAATGCTTGTTTTTTGCTAACAAGCATCAAAAATTCATGAACTTTTTCTTTTATTGGACTATCTAATAAACCAGCAGAAAATTCATACTGTATTTTTTCAAGATAAAGACATCTGTAGGAAAGCAGATCTGAGCAAAGCATTTGATCGTAATTACATAAGTCCAACATCTGTTAAAGATTTTATTGATTTTTCTCCATGTGTATTTAAAAACTTTGCTGTATCCATTTGCAAGGCCAAAATATTATTAGCCTGTTTTGCAAGAGCTGCAAATGCTTTTGCTTCTTCTGGCTTAATTTGTTTTTTATTTAGCTTTATCATTTGATCTGACAATGAGTTAAATAAATTTTCATACTTTTCTTTCATTTTTTTTGTTTTTTATTGTTAGAGATGATTTAGTTTTTACCTTGCTTTTGCCCCCATCCTTGCCGCCATCCCTGCCCCCATCCCCTAAAGGGGGGTAGGAAAGGGGGTAAGAAGCCAAGTACTGCACCATTACCTGCACGTACAGCATTACCTCGCCATGTGGCATATATTGCACACCGCCGGGAGTTGGTTGATAGCCTTTTTTTATCTGGCTGTTTACAAGCTCGCTGAGAGTGTATAAATTTTCGGCGTGTGCTATGCCGTATTTACAAATTTGTTGTGGGTGGTTTGTTGATGGCATTTTGTACTTCGGTTTTAAAATCTATGTTTGGTGGTGGTGGTTGCTTTAACTGTTTTAATACCCAGGAATTTCCTTTGGAGACCACATCTGCTATAATAATTTTTTCCTCTTCGGGAATAATAATTTCTTCCCACTCTACCAGGTTGTTTCCTATGTATTTTCTTATTTCTTTGCCATCTAAAATTTTTCCATCTGGCATAATAGTTTGCCTCCGTTTGTCGTACATCATTAACGTTTCGGGCTTGCCATAATATTTAAAAAAAATATCTATCCTGGCTAAGCAATCATCAAAACCTTTCTGCCGGTTTAAAATTACCTGCTTAATGTGGCCGTGATTTATTTGTGATACCGTGCAGTGGTATCGTTCTTGCCCATGATGCGTAACTGGTTTTCGATTTTTGTAAAAAGCATGTATTTTAAACCGGCTAAAACGGCTATTAAAGGCGCATTCTTCTCTTTGTTTTGCATTTGACATCTTCAATCAAAAATTTGTTTTTTGGCCTTTAGTTAAACTGAAATTAAACTGAAACAGTACTAAATATCTTACTGAATATCTAACTGAAATTTCTTTTTATTAACTATCCACATCCTGTAGGTAACAATTTTTGACTTGGGGGCTTTTGCGCCCTGGCGCCGTGGCCGCCGGCCGGGTTAAGCTGCTTTTTTCTTTTCATTTTTTTGGTTTGGTTTTGTGTCTTGTTGCTGGCTCTGGTACCTAAAATTTATTTGATCGGTAAGGAACCAGGCTGTTACTTTTTTGGCTGGTAAATATTTATAGGCATCCCGGCGGCGTGGTTTTGTGCTGCCTGCTGCTTCGCTTACATACAGCCTGGTGCGCTCTGCACTTTCTATACAAATATGCTCGTAGGTAATAATCTCCATCTGCGTCATGCGGCGCTTCATGTAGCTTACACTTTGTGCACTCTTGTAGGTGTGGTGATCCCGGATGGTTTTAACCGATCGGTTAATATCAGCCCGTAAAGCGTGTATTATGTCCAGTAAGGGCGACCCTTCTTTAAACGCCTGCTGTTGCATTTTTAAAAGCTGCATTTGAAAGTAAGTGAGGTTGCTTTGCAACTTCTTTACATCCGCTCCTGCATCTCTTAAAATAACTAGCAATTGTTCTTTTAGCAAAGGATTTTTACTGGCGTAATAACACAAAGCTTTTAACTGTTTGTGCTGGTTCGTCCTTATCTCTTCTGCCCTCAGGAAGTATTGAAATATTTGTTGTCCTGGTAACTCATAATTGTATTCTATATTGGTGATGCCTTCGTAGGTGATGCCTAAGATGTCGGCGGCTTTTATAAAAGAGGTAAGTGTAATAGTTCGGTTATCCGATACCGTGGCAAGGCCAAGGGCTTTTAAATCGGCCAGGCGAGCCCTAAAACTGTTTTCGGTTATTTTACAAAAAGATAGCAGTTGTTGTTTTTGTGCGGTCCAGTTTTTAATAATGCCGCTGGTGCCCTGTGCTTTTAGTAAAAAATAAATGCTCCATGTTTTTATACTACTGTTGGTGCAGTACTTGTTGCGAAGCTCCCGGTGTGTTACTAAAATATCTGCGGCACCGGTGAGGATGGGAACTGTTACTTTGCCTGGCGCTTTGCCCCCGTCCTCGCCCCCATCCCCTGAAGGGGGGTAAGAAGGGGAGTTATTCGATGGGCTCATGTTGCCCCCATCCCCGCCCCCATCCCCTAAAGGGGGGTAAGAAGGGGATGGGGGTAAGCCGTTGTTATTTGTATGTGAGGTAAATTGCTTCATTATTTGCTTAAAAAATTGCACAAAAAAAAGACGCAGCCCGATATAATCGGGAGCGTCTTTAGTATTTACCGTTTAATGATTTCTGATGTATGATGTATGATTTCTGATGTATCATTTACTTGCTTTTCAATGAAGGGGCTGATGATCCACAAAAAGCGCATCATGGCAATGTTTGCTATTAGCAGCAGCAAATGAATAAAAAAGTACAAGCTGCCAAAGCTGATAATAAGGAGTACTATATTTATAAGCAATACCATTGCTGTAAACAGCACTATGCGGCCAAACTCTTTTTCCATTGCATGCATATAGTTATTATTTTGCCAGGTAGTTAAAAGATGTTTGTTTTGGTTTTCTTACTTCGGGCGCCTGTGTACTTACTATTTTGTTTACGCCTATCCACGTTTTAAGGTCTTTCCGTTTTTTGGTTGCATCCTGTTTGTGAATGCTGGAGCCAGTGGTGGCTGCTTTTTCTTCGGCGTGTATATATTCGTTTACCTGGTGCATTAGGAAAACTAATTTTTGATCGTTGGTCATTTTTTGATTTTTGATTTATGATGTATGATTTATGATTTTTTTACCGGTACAATTCAAACCCACTTAAATACTCATAAACTTTATCCTTACATTCTTGCATCGGAATTTTTTCCCAGGTTCCGGGGGTTCCAATTTCTGTAATGAAAATTGGATAATCTTCATCATAAATATCACATTCGTTTTCAGCAGAAAAATCGGGAGGGTAACAAATTCTTATTGGCTTTCCAGCCCAAAGAATATCAAAAGCTTGTTCTTCTGTTATTGCCTCCCGGTCATCGTGAACTACCATTGTTGAACTTTCGTAAACCAGATTCATTGTTTCAAAAATTATTGTTAACAAAAGGTATGCGTGCAAGATTCGAACTTACATTTCCCCGGCCGGTGGCCAGAGCGTCTTACCAATTAGACGAGCGCATACAACGCATCTTTGTCGCCTTTGCCCCGCCCGTGCCCCCATCCCCTGAAGGGGGGTAAGGCAGTATATTGGATTTTAAAACGGGCTTTTTAAAAACCCGGTGTAGAAACACCCGGTTAAACGTATTGCCTATATGAAAAACTAAACCCCAAAAAATTAGTTGCTTAAATCTGTTATCAGCTTTTTCTCAAGCTGCAGCAGCTCTATGCTCCGCCTGTCGTAATACTCTACTAATGTTATCAGGTTTGCATCTTCCGGAAACATTTTTTGCACCAAAGCTGTTTTATGCGCTGCACATTCTGCCTGCAGGGCTCTTATACCTTGCAACATAAAATGGAGCTGCTTGGTATTAAGGTTGCAGCACAATGTGGACATAATGATTTTTATTAAGCTCTGTGAGTAATTCGGTTAGCTGGCAATCGGCTATTCGTTTTTCGTAATGCTTCATTTGCTTCCAGGCAAAGAATGCCTGTTTAAAATTCCAGCCATAGCGGTGCTGCTCAAAAAGTGCTTTATAATGCACATACATTACCCGGTTAAAAGACGTACTGTTTTTTAAATTTGCATGCTGCGCCATCCTGCTTAATGCAGGATAAAAAATGTTTTGGGAACTCATATTTTAGGTTTAGGTGATGGAAAGGTTATATTAGTGGCTGGTGATTGGCTGCTTAGCCAGGTTCTGCTTTATCGTACACTATAGTAATAACTAATTTGCTTTCGTAGCCGGTGTCGGCTGTTTGCAAAATATTATGCACGTGTATACCGCTGTCTAAAAACTCATTTACTTTTGCTTCTAAATCGTGTAAATCGCTGCAGTTAAAAATTTCTATTTGCATGGTTGGGGGTTGTGGGTTTAGAATTCATTTTTAGAATAATCCGGCTCCATTGTAGACACATATCTTTTGTAATTTGGGTCCAATTTTTTACCGATATCAAATAGCAGATCAAGCCTTCTTTTTCGATTATCAAGAGCAGGCTGAATATCGTCAAGGAGTCTTCTAGAACTCCGAAAAACTGAATGTACATCAGACTCAGCCACCATTTCCAAGTGTTTAAGTCCTTTTACTAAAATTGATTTTTCGTACTCTGTTAAATTTTCTATTTGCATGGTTGAAGGTTTAAGTTTTTAGCTTACTTTTTTATGTTTTGCCATTTTTCTATTAATGCTTTCTCTTGCAGCTTTAATTTTTTTCCAAAAATGTTCTTTGTTTTCTTTACTCCCCGTTTCTAAAGCTGTGAGCTCAATGACCAGATATTCAAGTGCGGTCATTTCAATAGTCCATTTCTCACTTGGTTCTATATATAAATTTTCCATTAGCTTACTTTTTTACGTTTTAATCGCTTATCAATATGAATAACCGTTGCATTTGAGTTTAGCATTTTTTCTATATCCACCAGGCGAATGTTCCACTCACGGCTTACTTTGCTGGCGGGTAGCCTGCCTTGCTTTACCCACTGGCGCACTGTGTCTTCGCATAGGGATAGTATTACTGCAGCCTCTTCTATGCTTACGCATTGCACCCGGTACCATAGGGAGTTGTTTAATGCATCGTCTATTGCCTGCTGTACTATTTGTTTTATCTGCACGGTAAGCACTGTATCCTGCGGCTTTATTAAGGCTGGTGTAACTATATTGCTGTAAGTGCAAGGAAAACAATTGAGCATTTTTAGGTAAATATTTGTTAAGGCTTTATAATTGATTAAGGTCTTTCACGTTCTATCAGGGCATTATGGTACCAGCCCGAAATCAGGTATTTTTTTTTCAATAATTTATAATAGATTTGAAACAGAAAAAAAAAGGGTTTGACAGCACGAATGCCGCAAACCCAATTTTTTAAAAGTAGTAAGGAACCAGTGTACTTAGAAGGTACACACTAACGGAGGAAGGCTAAAACAAGCGATTGTTCTGGCAGTACTTATCAGCACTTTTTAATTTCCGCCGCTAATTTTTTTAAAGATCGTGTTGTGTGTTTTCTAAGATTTAGCCCCTTACTACTGGGTTGCTGATGTAAAAGTGTGAAAGAATATTCACATTTCAAAATAAAAAGTGATTTTTTTTTCACAAAATCTTAAACATTTAAAAACCAACACATTATGGCACGAAAAAAGGAGTACGATTCCGTTAATATTAAGTCAATAAGGAAATGGAAGAAACTAACGCAAGAAAAATTTGCAAAAAAAATTGGCATTACAAGAGACTTACTTGCCAAATATGAAACTGATTCGGCAAAAATACCGTTTGAAACGGCAGAAAGAATTGAAAGTATTTTTAAAATTGATGCAAATGATTTTTACGATAAAATATTTGATCAATTGACTGGTGGATTCGTTGAGGCAAGTTCGACGAATGCACAATTGGAACTGCTGCAAGACCAAATGTTAGCTATGTCAGAAAGAGTAAATATTATAGAGAAAGAAAATAAAAAGATGAGAGTAGAATTAGCCAAAAAAACAACTAATACAGCTACTGCTAAGCCTGGTGTGCAGTTGTAATTGAGTTTGGTGTTTAAACGTATGGGTGTGGTTTTTATTGTAAAAAATTTGTAAAGCGAAAATGGAGAATTTAAAATTGAATATGAGTGAACAACCTGTAACCAACACAGCGGAACCAACGCAATATGTTGTTACTACAGCAGCAGAACACGTATTTGAAAAGGCAATGAATAGAATTGCTGATGTGGCAGAAAACATCAGTAATAGTTATTTTGAACACCAGGAAACAAAAATGACTATTGAGGCAGATATTGAAAAGGAAAACATTAAAAGCCAACGGCAACTAAACTTAATATCGGTTGCGCTGCTCGCTGTTATTTTAATTATTGGTACGGTGGTGGTAATTTTTATAAAGGATATTCCACCAGCGCTTAATAGCATTTTGTGCTTTGTGGCCGGGTATGCTGCCACGGCCATAAGAGGTTTTGTAATACAAAAAGGGGAGCAAAGGCAGCGGCCTAAAGAATGAATAGTTTTTCTTTAAGGTATCTGTAATATTTTTTTGCGCAAGGTATTTTGCCTCCGATTTATCGGCCAGCTCCATAAATGTATTTGGATCATTGGTACCAAACAACAATTGTGTTAAGGATACTTTGTTCATTGAGTTACTTTATTGGAAGAGTACGCAAAGACTTTGAGCCGAAAGGACGGTAAAAATACTGTTTATTACCTGGGGTAATACCGCCATTTTTTACAAGGTCGTTGTATTCTTCTCTGGTTAAATCGCAGGCCATAAATGCACCGGCATCCTGGCCAAACTGCACGGGATACCCTTTTGTATTACCTGCTAAGCGGTTTAATTCTTTTTGTGATGCTGCTTTTTTCATGGCGTAAATATAACAAAAAATACCACCGCAAAAAAGCCATAAAACGAGCCAGTGCGGGCAAAGCCTTATTGGTGTTGATTTTATTTTGTCCTGCCGAGACCACGATTTAATTATAAACCCCTGCTTATATTAATTTTACAGATACATTTTATTATTGGTATCTATTGCGGGCGCACTTTTTTTCTTCCCTTTATTAAGAATTTCCACTGTGTTCAATTGCTTTATTTTGGGCAACAATTTTACCAATCTCTTCTTTATAATGACCTTTCATTTTAAATTAAATAACTGCTTATTTTGTGGTAGAAATTATACAGTACTTAAAGATTTTAACGTGAAAGTTTTTTATAACGTAACTAATTTAATGTCGAAAATTTGCCATAATTTCATCATTAAATAAAATTAATGTTGACTAACTCGTCATTTGTTAAGGGAAAAGGTGGAATTATTAATAAAATCCAGCACTATGGCTTATAATAAAAATGCCCCATTCAATGATCTCCCTAATTTACCGCCGGACGGCTTTATAGAGTCAACAGAAATTTTCAGACATTTAGCAAAAGCTGCAAGGTATTTGGGAGAACTAAATGGTTTATGTGCCACTTTACCCGACCCACAGTTGCTCATAAACACAATAGTTCTTCAGGAAAGTAAAGACAGTTCTGCTATTGAAAATATAGTAACCACCCAGGATGAATTATATAAAGCTGCAACTGAAGAAGGAACAACCAACCATGCAGCGAAAGAAGTATTTAGTTATAGAAAAGCCCTCTTTGTTGGTATTGAAAGAATGAGTGCACAAAAGAACTTATTGCTTACAAATACAATGGTTGAAATAGTGCAAACCATTAAACAAAATGAATTGGGAATTAGAAAAACCCAAGGTACTGCATTAAAAAATGTTATTAATGGAGAAGTGATATACACTCCGCCCTGCTGCGAAGATATATTAAGGGAAAAGTTATCAGCGCTGGAACAGTTCATTAATAATCAGGAATTATCATCATTAGATCCCTTGGTAAAAATGGCTTTAATACACTACCAATTTGAAGCAATTCACCCTTTTGCAGATGGAAATGGACGAACAGGAAGAATTGTAAATGCATTGTATCTGGTGCAGCAGGAATTATTATTACAGCCGGTACTCTATCTCAGTTCTTATATTGTAAAAAATAAAACTGTATACTATCAGTTATTAAGAGGGGTAACAGAAAATAACAACTGGCAAGATTGGGTAATGTTTATACTTACCGCATTAATAGAAACAACACAGGCTACTACTAAAAAAATAAGGGGCATGCTTTTATTAAAGGAAGAGCTGGAAAAGCAAATGAAAGAGGTGTTGGCTTTATCATTCAGCCACGATTTATTGCAACTGATGTTTACATTGCCTTACCTGAAAATTGAATTGCTGGAAAAAAGAGAAATAGCACACAGACAAACAGCATCAGTATGGTTAAAAAAACTTACTGATGCCGGTATTGTTAAACCCCGCAAAATTGGCAGGACAACCTATTATGTAAATTATAGATTGATGGAGTTATTGGCAAAAGATTAAAATAATATTTCCTTATTCAGTGTACTTTTTTATTATAAATAACAACTGCTATTATTTTTCTTTATGCAGATTTATCCGTAGATCCAATATTTGAGTTTATTAGATAAAATAGTTAATACTGAAATCTATTGAGTGTTTTTTAAATAAAAATTCGGGGAATAAAACTGATCAATCAATTTAAAAAATTCTCTAAATTTTGAACTCATTAAGGCAAATACTTTCTGCAACTTTTACCAGTTCACTTCAATTAAAAAAAATGCATGCAATCCCTTCAAATCAATAATAACAACAAACTTTACTTAGATAGAAATGAGCGAATTTAAAAACAATAAAGTGAAAAAAATATTTGTAATTGGTGATATTCACGGCGGTCTTAAAGCTTTGAAACAAGTGCTGGAAAAAGTGGCTGTATCTACCAACGATACATTGATTTTTTTAGGTGATTATGTTGATGGATGGAGCGAATCGGCACAGGTGCTGGAATTTGTTATAAACCTGTCTAAACAACAACATTGTATTTTTATAAAGGGCAACCACGATGTTTGGTGTGAGGATTGGCTACGGACAGGTTATACAGATAAAACCTGGCTTGTGCATGGTGGAAAAGAAACAATAGAAAGTTACATTGGTATAGATGACAGCATTAAACAACAGCATCTCCTTTTTTTTGAAAAGATGCCCTACTATTTTATAGATGAACAGAACAGGTTATTCATTCATGCAGGTTTTACCTCAATGCATGGCCCAAAAGCTGAATTTCATTCTTCTAATTTTAGTTGGGACAGAACCTTGTGGGAGATGGCCCTCACAATGGATAAGGAGATTAAAAAAACTTCTTTGTTTTTTCCAAAACGTCTTAAATTATTTGATGAAATTTATATTGGTCATACACCCACGCTGTATTATGATGTAGAGGTGCCCATGCAGGGTTGTAATGTTTGGAATATAGATACAGGAGCAGCCTTCACCGGCAGGCTAAGTATTATGGATATTGATACTAAACAGTTTTGGCAAAGCGATTTGGTTAAAGATTTATACCCTGGCGAAATGGGAAGAAACAGGAATTAAATATTTGCATTATTATTTATCCAGATTTGAAAAAAACTCAGTTAGAAAGGGAATGAAATAGTAAGAAATTCAGTTAATAACAAAATAGAATAACTGCACACAGCGTTGCTGAAATTAGGTTACTTAGTTATTACAAAGAACTTCTCAATGTTAAAGTAAATGGCACTTCAACCTGTTTTATTTCTTTATTCAAAATAATTTGTGCAGCCATTTCACCCATCTTTTTAAAATCGGTAGAGATAGTGGTAATGCCATTTAGTATAAATTGTTTCCAGGGCGTTTCATTATAGGAAATAATGCCAACATCTTCTCCAAGGGTTAAATGAGTTGTTTTAATTTTACTTAATAATACCAACAGGTCATCTTCCATCAGGTTGATATAAACATCACCTTCTTTTATCGTTTCTTCACCAATAGTATGTACCACTTTATAATCGAACGCATAATCTTTACAAAAAGAATAAAATCCTTTCAATATTTCACTGGGGAAATAAGTATTGGCTGGAAACACAATTTTTAGCGCCTGGTATTTTAATAATTGCGGAAGTGCTTCTTTTAAAGCATTAAAAATATCCTGTTCAAAATTTTCATACACAGCTGCATATTCTCTTTTTATTCCTCCAATCACTTTGTCCATTAGTATTAACTGGCCACCGGATATTTCATTGATAATTTCATGGGCATTTTCTCCTCCTTCTAAAAAGTGGGGGATTATTACGTAGTGTGTATAATCATCTTTACTGTTTTGCAATAGTTTTTTAAAAAGGTTAAAATCATTGTTGTAAATGTAAAAATCAATTGCAGCCTGTTCGCCCAATGTGGAAACAAAGGAATCGTAAATAATTTTTTTATGGGCACTTAATTTGTTAAAGATTAAAAACACTTTTATACTTTTCCGGATGTCTGTTTTGGTAATAAAATAACCTTTGCCGGGTACGGAACCAATAACGCCAAGCCCTTTTAAATGCCGGTACGCTTTCTCAACAGTATCTCTGGAAATTTCTAATTCGTAACTTAATTCATTTATGGAGGGGAGCAAATAATCTTTTTGAAGTTTTCCCTGTTCAATAGCCTTCAACAACGAATTGGTTAATTGCAAATATTTTGCAGTAATTGAATGTTCATCAATTTTAATGATCCGGTATATGTTTTCTGAAGTCATCGTTGATTGAAATAGTTATAAATATAACGGCATTTTTTTAAGTGAATCTTAATATAATAATAATGTCTGATTTTAAAAAAAATATCAACAAATAACACTGGCTGAATAAAGAAATATATACAGTGATGCGATATAAAAAATTCAATATGAAATAACTTAAAATCTTTTATTTTTTCTTTAACCCTTCAAAAAGAAATTTAAATATTTGGTTAAGGAGTAACGAATTATTTTGTCCATAAAGTTGCAGTTAAAAATATTTGTACAGACAGTACATGACAGTTACAAACTTATCGCCGCTTAATTTTGAATGAACGATTTTACCATAAAAAAATGTAACGAATGCAAGCCATACTCGGAGTATTTTTTCACTTTATCGGGGGCTTTGCTTCTGGTAGTTTTTACATGCCTTACAAAAAAGTAAAAGGCTGGCATTGGGAAAGTTTCTGGATTGTAGGCGGCATCTTTTCCTGGTTTATTGTTCCTCCTTTAGCGGCTTATCTTACCATCCCTGGGTTTGCAGATATTTTAAAACAGGCAGGTGCGGCAACATTGGGTATTACTTATTTGTTTGGAGTGCTATGGGGTATTGGCGGGTTAACCTACGGCCTGGGTGTTCGTTACCTGGGTGTTTCGTTGGGAAGCAGTATCATTCTTGGTTTATGTATGGTATTTGGAGCCATCATTCCTTCTGTTTATTATGATGTATTTCCAAAACAAGGTAAAGATACTTTTTCGATGCTGGTTGGTTCCAGTTGGGGGCTCACTGTGTTGGCTGGTTTGGCAATGTGTATTATCGGTATCATCATTTGTGGCAAAGCGGGAACTATGAAAGAAAAGCAATTGGGTGCTGCTGCAACAGATCCCCATGTAACAAAGGTTAAAACAGAATATAAGTTTGCACTTGGTATGTTTGTGTCGATTGTTTCGGGTGTGTTAAGTGCCTGTTTTAATTTTGGTTTGGAAGCTGGCAAGCCAATGGCAGACCTGGCTAACGAAATATGGAAAACTGCCCACCCCGGTCTGGGAAATTTTTTATATCAGAACAACGTAATTTATGTAGTAGTACTCTGGGGTGGATTGACCACTAACTTTATTTGCTGTATGATTTTAAATGCACGCAACAAAACTTTTGGTGATTATAGCAATCAAAAAACGCCACTCTTAAAAAACTATCTATTTTCAGCCTTGGCCGGAACTACCTGGTTTCTTCAATTCTTTTTTTATGGCATGGGAGCAAGTAAACTCGGCAATGGTCCCAGTTCCTGGATATTGCACATGGCATTTATCATAATTACCGCAAACATGTGGGGGTTGGTTTTAAAAGAATGGAAGGGTGTAA
>JAYTTM010000180.1:0-2327 GCA_043745055.1 Chitinophagaceae bacterium
ACAACTACCCAATGGCACTAATGAGGCAATAGGAGTTGCAACAGCATCGCCTTTGTACAAATTATATCCAAAAGTTCTGTAAATACTTTGATTATTATTGGAGGGAAAATAAGATGAAATTGCCCCATTTCCAGATAGTACAATAGCAATATAATCAAAATAAGAAGGCGTTTTAAAAGTGAGCCAGGCAGTTTTGTTGTAGTCAGTAGGCGTAGCAAATGCACTGCATAATTCTGTTGCATCTTCAATAGATTGGCACTCGGTATTAAAATCAATTTTATGAGCATAATAACCAACTGTACCAAAGGCATAGGCCTGGTTAGGATGATCGTATGCAGCACCGGTTTGATCAGATATTTCTAACTGGATAGTTATGGGCCCATTGGCATTTAGGTTAGCAGATACTTGTATTAAATAATCGCCGCTTGGCACACAAGGGTGATAGGTATTACCGAAGGTAACAATAGGTGTAAGTTTAGTACTGATGTTTGCATTGGTGGGCAGGCAATTGCTGGTTTGATACACTGCAAAGCCAGCGTCTCCAGCGGTAATGGTGGTACCAGGCTGTGTAAGCGTTACCCTTACCGCCCTGATGGTAGGGATACTGAATTTATACCATACAGATTTTTTATCCAGCGCTGCCACAAATATTGCAGGAGCAAAAGTTTCGCCGGATTGCACAGTCGCATTGGTAAGCACGGTTTGAGAAGAAGTAAAATTACCCAACCCAAAATTACCATTGGGTATGGGAATGTTTATGGCGTTAGCACAATTATCATTTGCGGGGGCCTGAGCTTTGCAAATACCAATGCATAGAAATGACAGTGCTGTAAAAAATAGTAGTTTATTCTTTTTGCAATTGCTTGCAACGTATTCCAACATTTTCATACAATTTCTTTTGCAACTGATTTTTGTTTTCAAAAAATGATCTGTTTACATTTAACACCTTAAAACAACCACAGAGAAAGATTTTTATAATAACAGGATAGCAGATTGGTCTTTAAACTATTCTATAAAGTTTAAACAATCAGGCTCTTTTAAATATACCTAATTTGTAGTAGTGAATTTATTGAGCCATAAATAAATTGTATAATTGTACCAGGGATATAAATACAAATGAGTTACTTCAAATCCATATTGCCTGTTTGCCTGTTATGTATGTCACATATAATTTGCCCATGCCAGACAAAAAATATTGAAAAGCTGAAAGCTGCTCTGGTAAGGGCTTCGGATGAACAAACGAAACTCAGTATATTCTTTTCCTTGTGCGGCCAACTTAGATCAATGCATGTTGATACCCTCACTTATTATGCATTGGCTGCAAAAAAAATTGCTGTTTTAAATAAGGATGGATACGCATGCGCAAAAGCAAACTATTTTTTTGGTGTGGCCTGTGTAAAGAAAGGAATGCTTGATACAGCGTTTATATTGGCCGGTGATAATTTAAAATGGTTACAAAAAAATAACCTGGATAAGTCGTTGCAAATTGAATTTATTTTTTTAAAAGCAAATGCTTTTATGAGGGGTAACCAGTACAAAGAAGCAGTTGCTGAATATTTTGAGGCACTCCGTTTGGCTGAAAATATAAATGACACCTTGTTACAGGTAAAAGCAAAATCGGGTATTGGCTGGGCAAATATGGAACTTAATCACAATACTGAAGCATTGGAATGGCTTTTAAAATCATTGCACACTACCAGCAATGAGCAGTTATTAAATAAATTTCCTACTCTATATTCCAACATTTCATCTACCTGCAACAACCTTAATATGTTCGACTCTGCATTTTATTTTGTAAAAAAAGCAATTGATGTGTCTGAACAAAATGAAGATTTGTTAACGCTTGCCAACGCTTTAAATATTGAAGCGGATATTTATATTAATACCAGGAAAAAAAATCTTGCTGAGGCCGATTTAAATAAAGCGCTTGCTATACGAAAGCAAATTGGCGATCCATATTATGTCGTGTCAGATATTGGGCAACTGGCAAATTTTTTGGCTGAGAATGGTGATGCACAAAAAGGCATCCAGTTGGCAAAGGAAGGTATTGCAATAGCTGAAAAAAATAATCTAGAAGCCAAGCTGCCTTACCTGTACACTTCGATGGGTCTCAATTACAAGGCATTAGGGGATTATAAAAATTATAGTTTGACCCAGGAAAAAATCATAGCTCTAAAAGATGCTGTCTACCAAAAAAATAATGCAGATGCGTTAGCAGGTCTACAAGGAAAATACGAACTACAAAAAAAAGAGAATACCATTATTCAGCAAAAACTTGCCATTGTAACAAAAAATTACTGGCTCAATGGACTACTGCTATCGGCTGC
>JAYTTM010000181.1:0-8540 GCA_043745055.1 Chitinophagaceae bacterium
AAGTTCAATTTTGGAAGTGGTTTTGGTATAACAAAGTTTGATTTTAGGGATATTTCTTATAATAAAGATTATGTGAGAAACTATATTAATTTATTTCCTGCTGCCTCCTTAAATTATACATACAAACCCAATCACAGCATTAATTTTTCCTTTAATGGCAATACCACCCAACCTACACTAAACCAGTTGCAGCCATTACGGAACAACAATGATTTTTTTAACCAATATTTAGGCAATCCGGATTTAAAACCATCATTCACCCAATCATATAATTTATCACACCAATCTTACAATTTCCTTAAAGACTTGTGGATCTATCAATCTTTCAATATAAGAAATACGGTTAACTCCATAACCAATAGCTCAACAATAAACCTGGATAATGGCAAAACAGTTACAAAACCTGTAAATACTAATGGCAATATTTCCATAAATTTCTGGAGCGGAGTAGGTTTTAAGCTAAAGAAATTAAACACAAATGTAAATATTCAGCCCAACTTTAATTACTCAAAATTTGCTGATGTTATAAACGGTAAAAACAGTTATTCAAGAACATTTAATGGAGGTCTTGGTTTATATATGAGTAAAACAAAAGAGAAAAAATATGACATTTCTATAGGAAATGATTTTGCCTATAACAGAAATACCACTTCTCAAAACAGCTTAATTAATAGTTTTTATACCAATACCGTTTCTGTAAATGCCACTGTTTATTATAAAAAAGTATGGTCTGTAACAACTGACTATAACTTTTTTGCCAGGCAAAAAACGGTGCAGTTTCAAAACAATCTTACCAACCATATTTGGAACGCAAAATTGCAGCGCACCTTTAAAGAAAATGAATTCACTGCTTATTTTTTAATCAGGGATATACTTAAACAGAATACCGGTATAGAAAGAAACTTTTATGGCAACACTTCAACTGAAGTGCGAAACCAGCGGTTACGCCAGTATTGGATGATTGGCTTTACCTGGGATTTTAAAAATAAGACTAGCAAACCTTAGTATTTTAAGAATTTAAAAATGAACTGATGAAAAGTAATATAAAAAAAGCAAACATAATTCTACTCTTATTAACCATAGTAGTTTTTAAAGCCAAAGCACAGTTATTTATAGAAAAGGCTGTTATTGAGTTTGAGGTAAAAACCAATGTAAAGAAAACGATGGGTAATGGCAGATGGGCCGATATGTTGAAAGAAAATATGCCACAATTTAAAACGGGTTATTATCAATACAGTTTTAGTGGTAATAAGAGTATTTATAAATTTAATCGCTGGGATGACGGACCTAAAGTGCCTGAATTTATGAGAAGGGATGATGAACAGCAGATTTATTTTTTTGAATATAACAAAAACATAACTTATCAGCAAAAGGCAATTGTTGGATCCAACTTTTTTCTGGAAGATAGTATTACAAAAATTGACTGGCGGCTAACCAACGAAAGCAGGATAATTGCCGGGTTTAACTGCCGCAAAGCAATCGGCAAAATAATGGACAGCGTTTATGTTTTTGCTTTTTATACAGATGAAATATTGATACCCGGTGGTCCATGCAACATAAATGGTTTACCAGGAATGATATTGGGTGTAACTATTCCCAGAATGTATATTTCATTTATTGCCACTAAACTTACTATTAGCAGTGTAAATGAAGAGGAGATTAAACCTGTAACAGCAAAAAAATTTAGCAGCAGAACTGCATTAAAAACCCTCATTACCGAAAGATCAAAAGATTGGAGCAATGATGATGATGAGGATTCCAAAGCCTGGAGAAATCAATTTGTATGGAGTGCATTATTGTAAAAAAATAGTTGATGCTTCTTTTTTATTACAAGCAAATCACACTGGTTAGATCAAATTGCTACATCAGTTTTTTCAGTAATTTTACGACAGTATCTATTTCGTCCTTAGTGTTGTGTTTGCTAAAACTAAATCTTACAGGAATCTGATTAGGATTATTGTTGATGGCACGTATTACATGAGAACCTGCATCAGCGCCGCTTGTGCAGGCACTTCCACCACTTACACATACATTATGTATGTCCAGATTAAATAGTAACATTTCCGACTTTTCTGATTTTGGAAAGCTTGCATTCAGCACGGTATATAAACTGTGCCCGTAAACATCGCCATTAAAAGAAACTCCCGGAATGTACTTTTTTAATTCGTCCAGCAGGTAATATTTTAATGATCCAATATAGACAGCATCCACCTCGTAAGAAGCTGTTGCAAGTTCCAGCGCTTTGGCAAAACCAACAATGCCATATAGGTTTTCTGTACCTGCTCTCATGTCTCTTTCCTGGCCACCTCCATGAATGAATGGGGTTATTCGCACGTTTTCATTGATGTATAAAAGTCCAACACCTTTTGGCCCATGAAATTTATGAGCAGCACCGGTAATAAAATGTATGGGGGTATTTCTTAAATCAAAAGGATAATGACCAACAGTTTGCACAGTATCGCTATGGAAAATAGCATTGTATATTTTGCACAAATCACCAACAGCATTTATGTCAAGTATATTTCCTATTTCATTATTGGCGTGCATTAAGGTTACCAATGATTTTTTTTCGGTACCAGCCAGTAATTTTTCAAGGTCGTCTAAATCGATATGCCCATTTGGGAGCAGCTTTACATAACTAACTTTAGCAAGGTTAAGTTTATCGAGATATGCTACTGTATGCAGTGTGGCATGATGTTCAATGAATGAAGTAATAATATGCTTACAACCCAAATCATGCACAGCAGCCATAATTACTGTGTTACTACTTTCGGTGCCACCACTGGTAAAGAATATTTCTGCAGGATGAGCGTTCAATATTTTAGCAACTGATTTTCTTGACTGTTCAATTGCCATCCTAGTTTCTCTTCCATAAGAATAAATGGAGGAAGGGTTGCCGAATTTTTCTGTAAGAAAAGGAAGCATTGTATCCAGTACTTCTTTGTCTAGTTTTGTTGTTGCCGCATTATCTAAGTAAATTCTCATGTTCCCCAAACCCCATGTGGGGCTCATTTATTTATATTAATTTATAATTTTAAAACTCTTAGGAGTTAACTGTTTGTAAAAAATCAAACATCCAGCATAACCTGTCTTTACGGGGTATATTTCAAATTTTCGTTGGCTGGTAAAGGACACCAGCCAGAGCAGTCAGCCGTGGGCGCTGACTTCACCGCCCAAAGTCTTAAAAGTAAAGCGACGATTTAAAATGCACCCTCTATAAGCACTACTAACTTTATTAACTCCATTAACACTATCAACTTTATCAACCCTGTCAACTCCACTAACCCAAAAAAACTACATCACTTCCTTAATATCCTTCATCAATTTACGGGCAATATTTTCAGCCGTTGTTTCAAAATTACTTTCAGCATAAATACGAATGATGGGTTCAGTATTGCTTGTTCTTAAATGTACCCAATCAGTGTCAAATTCAATCTTAAGCCCATCTTCTGCATTGATGGGTTGATTTTTATACTTGATCTTTATCTTTTCAAATACTGTTTTTACATCAATATTTTTCTCCAGTGTAATTTTATTTTTACTGATAAAATAATGTGGATAGGTGTTTCTTAATTGCCGGATACTTTTTTTATCCTGAGCAAGGTGAGTTAAAAACAAGGCAATCCCAATTAAAGCATCCCTTCCATAATGTAAATCAGGAACAATAATACCACCATTGCCTTCTCCTCCAATTACTGCATTTACTTCTTTCATTTTGGTTACCACATTTACTTCGCCAACAGCGCTCGGAAAATATATTCCTCCATGTTTTTCAGTAACATCCCTTAATGCCCTTGTGGAACTCATATTGGATACTGTATTTCCTTTTCTTTTACTCAAGATATAATCCGCAACTGCCACTAGGGTATATTCCTCTCCAAACATACTACCATCCTCACATACAAAACATAACCTATCTACATCGGGATCCACCGCAATACCAAGACTGGCGTTTTGTTTTACAACCTCCTGGCTTAACTGATTCAAATGTTCTGGCAAGGGCTCAGGGTTGTGTGCAAATCTGCCATTTACCTCGCCATTAATGAGTTCAATATCCTTTACACCCAATGCTTTTAATAATGCAGGCACAGCAATAGCGCCTGTGCTGTTTACAGCATCTACAACAATTTTAAATTTTGCTTTTTTAATAGCGGCAACATCTACTAAATCATAATTTACCACTGCATCAATATGTTTTTGTAAAGAGGTATTATCGTTAACAACAACTCCCAATTTATCAACTACTGCAAAATTAAAATCCTCTTTGGCAGCTAATTCAAGAACACGTGCCCCTTCATCAGCATTAATAAATTCTCCTTTACTGTTTAATAATTTTAACGCATTCCATTCTTTTGGGTTATGGCTTGCAGTTAGTATGATGCCACCGGCCGCATTTTCAAAAACCACAGCCATTTCTACTGTGGGAGTGGTACTGTAGTCAACATCAATCACATCCAAACCAAGGGCAGTTAAAGTGCTTATTACAAGATCTTTCACCAATCCTCCGCTAATGCGACCATCCCTACCAACCACAATTTTTGCAGTAGCACTATTTTTATCTGCAGCTCTTTCATTTAAAAGCAGGGTGCCAAATGCGGCAGTAAATTTTACAATGTCTAATGGAGTAAGGTTGTCGCCGGTTTTGCCGCCAATAGTTCCTCTAATGCCGGAAATGCTTTTTATCAATGCCATACGAAACCTGTTTTTATGTTGAACAAAGATAAAGAACCATGTGTAATTATGTGAGGGATAAAATGAAGAACCCCTTTTCAACCATTTGATAGCAGGATAAAAATTATCTTTGCCAAAAAAAACTAATAATATGTGGCTTAACAACATTTTGGAAACAATCGGTAATACACCGCTTATCAGGTTAAATAAAATCACTAAAGACCTGCCCTGTACTGTATTGGCCAAAGTTGAATATTTTAACCCCGGTAATAGTATCAAAGATCGTATGGCATTAAAGATGCTTGAGGTGGCAGAAAAGGAAGGTAAAATAAAACCTGGCGGTACCATTATAGAAGGAACAAGTGGAAATACCGGTATGGGGCTGGCTTTGGCGGCTTGTGTAAAAGGTTACAAGTGTATTTTTACAACTACCGAAAAACAATCAAAAGAAAAAGCCGATATTTTAAAAGCTGTAGGTGCTGAGGTTATTGTATGCCCTACCAATGTTGAACCGGAAGACCCCCGTTCTTATTATTCAGTAAGTAAAAGACTTGCGAAAGAAGTACCTAATAGCTGGTATGTTAACCAGTATGATAATCTTGCAAACCGGCAAGCGCATTACGAACAAACCGGCCCAGAAATATGGGAGCAAAGCGAAGGAAAGGTTACGCATTTAGTGGTTGCTACCGGTACAGGAGGCACCATTGTAGGTACTGCAAAATATTTAAAAGAAAAAAATCCCAATATTAAAGTATGGGCAGTTGACAGTTATGGCAGTTTACTTAAAAAATATTTTGAAACAGGCGAGCTTGATCAAAAAGAAGTATATCCATATATTAGTGAAGGGTTTGGTGAAGATTTTGTACCACAGAATTATGATATGTCGGTTATTGATGCGTTCACAAAAGTTACAGATAAAGATGGCGCAGTAATGGCAAGGCGTATTGCAAAGGAAGAAGGTATTTTTATCGGCTACAGCGCCGGAAGTTGCCTGCAGGGAGTATTACAACTTAAAGATCAATTAAAAAAAGATGATGTGGTTGTATGTATTTTTCATGACCACGGCAGCCGGTATGTTGGAAAAATTTACAATGATCAATGGATGATTGAAAGAGGATTTTTAGAAGTAAAAACTTTTAAAGATTTAATAAGCGGGCGTGGTACTCAAAAATTATTAGTATTAGCTTCAACCGATATTGTATCAACGGCAATTGCTATGATGAAAAAATATGATATTGAAAATATTCCCGTAATTGATAAAGGGGTTAATGTTGGAGCGATATCGGAAGGTGGTCTATTTGACAAATTATTGAACGACCCAGGTATTGTTTCAAAAACAGTGGGTGAAGTAATGGAAAGTGCTTATCCGGAAGTTGCTTTTGATACACCTGTAGAAAGACTGAGTAACTTTATTAACAAAGATAACGGCGCCGTATTGAGTAAAGATGACGGCGGAACTTACCATATTGTTACTAAGTACGACATTATCCAAAGCCTTACAAAATAGCCATACGGAAAAATACGATATGGTAGCTAATTGAATATGGTGCTGCATTTAAACGATGCAGCTCTTTTTTTTTATCAACTTACCTCTTTAAAAAAAACGTATAACTACGGCTTTTTTACTCGTATCCCCCCAACTTAAAACTGGTATATTTTCGTATTAATAAGTATTTACTGATAAAAAAAATAGGGCATTAATGCTCTTTTTTGTGAATAAAATGTGAACAATATTTGTATCGAAGTTGATTGATAGAGATTCGTTATCAATCTATCCAAAAATCCTGAAAAATCCTGAACCAGATTAAAACCAATATCAATGAAAAGCAAAAAGATATAATCCAGTATCAGTCAACTTCCTTTTTTGTTTTTTTAGCAACAAATACCTATCACTGGTTTTAAATGAACTATTGATAACTATTTAAAAATATTCCTGGGAAAACAAATTGATCCGAAACAATATAGAAAACGAATTATTAATTTGTCCTTTTGAAAAACCAGCCAAACCCAAACGTAAACCAGTATAATCTTAACCTTTAGAAAATTATTAAACCATTTTTTGTTTAGCTTATTTCGATAAGTAAATGTAACCCTGAGCTCTGTTTTAATTTCATTAAAACCTGAGAAACCACCAAGTGATTTTGTTTTGACTTTACCAAGAATGAGTTAAGACGCAGCTTCCACAGATTTATCTGTGGAAGTTTTTTTTGTGAAAAAAAACAGTCAGGCATAATATTTGGCACTAAATTCACCTAAGTTTAGTCACACTTATTTAACAGATAGATAATTTAAATTTATCTTTTATTAGAACGTATTTTCTGTGTTATCATCAACTGTTAACTTTGAACTTCGTGAAAATATTTACAATCCTCATCTGCTAATATTTTCAACTATTGCAATTAACTGGAGTGGAAAATAAGTTATTCATTGAACCGAAGAAGTTTACTTAAAAGTTTTTCTCTACAATAAAGTTTTTATTTAGAACAATTTCTATAGAATATTTTTTTTTGATGCGTAGCAACACTTATGCACAGGAAATGGACTACAATGGGTAAATATGTGAACATTACGTAGTGGAAGTAGTAGTTGTACGGTAATCATACTATTGTTACGGTATTTATACTGCCACATAAACAGGGCAGTTTTTCTCTTTATTGTATCAGGTTAATAAATGACATTTGTAGCAGAAGTTGATTGATATGTTTTAATTATCAATCCATTCCAATATCCAGATTAACCAATAAGATTTCTATCCAAGATCTTAATAAAAGCTGAAAAAATCCAATATCAGTCAACTTCTATTTTTTGCATTGTTACTAAATTTATAAACAAAGAAAAAGTACAATATCTAAATGTAAACCAACTTATCCAAATCCTGTTAAAAGACTAAAAAACAAATCCAGGGACTAATTGCATTAAACTGCAGGATGTCTCGAAAAACCAAATTCAATATCCCGGGTTTATGCTGTAAAAAGCGATGATAACCCAAAAGCCAATTAAAAACAATATCCTAAGCCTATGCTGTAAAAGGCGATGATGGCAGAAAAAAAACCAACACACTGAAACCGGAAATAAATTATTTCTGGAGAGGAAACCCCTCAAAGAATTTAAGATCCCCGAACAAGCCGAAAGGATTGTTCCCCAAGTTTACATCCACAGTTTGTATATAATACAGCTGTGGATGTTCTTGTTTATAAGATAAATTTTTCCCTATTTTCACTTCACAATGTTTTATTACAGTTTCTTTCATGCAATAATAAAATTCAAGAGGTGCATAAATTTTTAATAGCAATGAGTGTTAAGCCAGCTTGCTATAATGGGTGATGGTTTAAATACAACAAGGCAGCACTTTTACTTTTTTTACGTAAAAATAACATTCGTTAAATCTGGCATTAACACCAACTTTTATTTTTAAAAGCCAACTTACATTTCTATCATAAAAAAATTGGTTGTTATACAAAGAAACCTGGTACTGCTTCTTAAAAAATCAATTTCACTTTTTTTTCTTGTACTAATTTAAATAAAAAAAAGAAGTAATAATTTCTCAAGATTTTTTTTAACATTTAAAATAAAATTCTTAATCCGTCGTTTTAGATCCAGTATTCAAACAAAAGAAAAACAATAATCGATTTCCTATTGAAAACTACAGAAATCCAATTTCTAAAGAAGACCGAAAACCAAATCCTGGGACTATGCCGTGAAAAGCGATGATGACCCAAAAAACCAAATCCAATGTTCCGAGTTTATGCTGTTAAAAGCGATGATAACTCAAAAGCCAATTAAAAACCAATATCCTAAGCCTATGCTGTAAAAAGCGATAATGGCAAAGAAAAGATCAACACTGAAAAACGGAAATTAAACGATTTCCG
>JAYTTM010000182.1:0-2325 GCA_043745055.1 Chitinophagaceae bacterium
CATCTTTTTGTTTGCCCAATACTTTACCGAGCATTTTTTCAGAATGACCCAGCCCATAAATATCTGCCGTATCAAAAAAGTTGATACCGGAATTTAAAGCCTGGTGCACTGCGGCTATGGATGTTTTATCATCTGCATCACCCCAGCCAATCGCAGTATTGCCAATCATGGCGCCACCGCCAATGGCCCAGGCACCAAAACCAATTTCACTTACCATTAAATCGGTATTGCCAAATTTCCTGTATTGCATTTTTAGTTGAAATTTATTTTTAATTGTATTAGAATAACAAGGGCTTGGTCTATATCCGTCACGCCTTTTTTTATGAGCCTGAAAGTTGAATCTGAATTATATTCAGCATCCAAAAACTTATTTCTTTTTTTGTCCACGGGTAATGGGCTTACCATATTTTTTCATCATCCTGTCTCTGCGGCGAACGATAAAATTTACTTTGCTGTTCTTGGCAGATTTTGGGTGAAAGGCCGGACCCACGTCCTCCTTCTTAGGAATTTTCAGCTGAATTTCTTTCATATATACTTTCGGTTTCTCCTCCTCCGTAAGCTCTTCAGAAATTTCCAGGTGTTCAGGTAATGGTCGGATGGGAATATGATAATTCATCAGTTCTTCAATAGCATGCTGGCATTTTTTTTCTTTCGGCGTAATGAAGGTGATGGCAATACCGGGCTTATCGGCACGACCTGTTCTGCCAATGCGGTGCATGTAATTTTCAGGCTCATCGGGTGTGTCAAAATTTATTACGTGTGTAACTTCGGCAATGTCAATACCACGGGCAACAATATCGGTAGCAATAATAAAGCGGTACACGCCGTCTTTAAATTGCTTTACTGTATTAAACCGGTGGTTCTGTTCTTTGTTGCTGTGGATAACGCCTGCAGTGCCTTCATTGGCAGGTTCCAGCTGTTCAAATAACTGATCTGCCAATGCCTTGCTTTCTGCAAATACCAGCACCTTTGTCATGGAAGCATCTTCTGCCAGCAACAGTTTCAACAGGTTTACTTTTGTATAAAAATTAGGAGCCTCGTAGGCATACTGCTGAATATTTTCAAGCGGCGTTCCTGTTGGTGCTGCTTCAATTTTTACAGGGTTGTTGAAATATAATTGTAACAGATTTTCTACATCTTCGGTAATTGTTGCAGAAAATAATAAGTTTTGTCTTTTAGCAGGCAGCAGCTCCAGTATGTTTTTTAGTTGTGTACGAAAGCCGAGGTTCAACATTTCATCTACTTCATCAATCACTAATTTTTTAATTGATTTTAATTTTAGCGAGCCGCTCATGGCAAGGTCAAACAACCGGCCCGGTGTGGCTACCAGTACATCTGTTTTTTTTTCTGTATATAATTTTTGTGTGTTGATATTTACACCTCCATATACACCTACTGCCACAACGCTCATATAGCTTGTTAATTGATTAACCGTTTCTACCACCTGCACTACCAGCTCTCTTGTAGGGACTACTATTAAAATTTGCGGATTAATATCTTTGGTAAATTTCCATTGACGCAGACAGGGCAACAAATAGGCAATTGTTTTGCCTGTGCCTGTTTGGGCAATACCGCAAACATCTGCACCAGACATGGCCGTGGCATAAGCTTTTTGCTGAATGGTGGTGGGCGTGTTGTAGCCCATATCGTCTAAGGCATTAAGCAAAGCGGTGTTCAGATTCAGATCGTTAAAAGTCATTTGATTTTTTGTGCTTGAGCGGCAAAGGTAGAAATGAATGGGGGGATTAGCTAATCGGAGGTTTACTTTACCATCTTCTTAAACCCTATATTTGCCATGCTTAAAAAAAGGATGGTTAGCTCAGTTGGTTAGAGCGCTACGTTGACATCGTAGAGGTCATTGGTTCGAATCTGATACCGTCCACTAAATTTACCGTACCTCCATCGCCTCCAATTCCTGTCTTTTTATCTTCAATAAAAGAGATACTGAAAGTTTCACTGTCACAAATAATTATTTGCGAGCCTCCACTACAAACCAAACGGATATTGCTGCAATAATTTCCACGGCCCTTTACAATACTGCCACACTGTAAAGCCTGTTCCATGCAGGGTGAATGGCTTAAAATCCGGCAATAGCAATGCAATGGTTTGCGATGCTTTGTAGGCTGTTACTTTGTTTTGTATGGTTATATGCGGCCACAGTTTTTTTCTGTCTTTTGTAATTAACCAGGGTTTAAAAGACTGCTGTAGCTTTTTATGCAAGGCAAGTAACTCAGCAGATTCAATAGTATAAAAAACGCCATTAATAATATTTTTTATTCCTGTTGCTTCCATGTTTATGATTGGCCTTGCTGCTGCTTTTTTCAG
>JAYTTM010000183.1:0-2322 GCA_043745055.1 Chitinophagaceae bacterium
CTGATTGATAGTGGCTGAATGAAAAACCGAAACCCAACATAGCTACAATTAGTAGAATCTACTTAAGGCAAATAAATAAAAAAAAGTTGCAACCAACGGACAGGTATTGCTGCAGGTGTGGAATTCATTGAATGTCCAGCCCGGAACCGCTGCCCAATAAAGAAATAAAAGTACAAGTTAACAACTAAAAGCCCAACAGAATTCCGTCCGCCGAAACCGCTGCTGATAGCCAACTACAGCCGATGATAACAACGTCCAGCCACACTTGCAGCAATACCCATGTTGTAAGCCGTTGCTTATTGAGCTTTAGCAAATGTTGTTCTTGTTACAAGTGAACGAAAGGTTTTTAAATAGGTTTCGTAATTTGATTCGAAATCGTCTTTGAGCGCTGAATATAAATATTCAATGCAGATTAAATTCCTGTCAAACACGAAATAATTTTGGATTCCATAGTAATATAAATCCGTTCCGTTCTTCTTGCTGATTGTTCTTCTTATAACTTCGCCACCTTTCAAATTATTTACAGTTAACAATTTTGAACTGATAACAGTTCCTGATGAATTACTGCCGATAGTTTTGAGACCTTCTACAGTAAAATGACTTTTAACTTCCGCATCAGTCACTTCTTTAGGCAGTTTTGTAATTGTAAGTGCGACCCTTAATTTACCAGTTGTATTGTATTCATAATTTAAAACAATATTTGGTTGAGTGCCGGCTATTTTCGCCCAATTACAGGGAACACTTAATTTTATTTTTAAATTGTTAGAATTACCCTTACCGTCGGTTTCTCTGTTACATAATTCCGAAGAAATCCGAGGTGGATTTACTTGTCCAAAAATCGTAAGCGAACTAAATAATAGAATTGCTAAGAATAGATTTTTCATTTTTCGCTTTTTTTTGTGATGGCTTTATATATGAAATAAATTATCCCAATTAGTAAAGCATAACCAACAGCTTTTCCTAAGAAATTTCCTATGCTTTGTCCAGCTTTTGCTCCCTCTGTAAGTTCATATTGAGAATAAGCGTTTAGTGAATTAAATACTGATAGTGCAAGTAGCAAGAAACTAAAAAATATCTTTCTCATTGGTTTATTAATTTAATTGTTATGTATTTAAAAAATGATTTTTCCTTTTGTATAGCCATAACTTGACTCTACTTTTAAGATTACTTCTTGACTGTATGAATATTCATAACAATATTTAGTTTCGATGTAAATATTTTTATCATCCACCTTATAAAGATTTGAGCCTTTTCGAGTGACTTTAACAACGTAGTTTCCCTTTTCAATATCCATAGGGACTAATATAAGTTTCACATCCTCTAACTCCTCTCCAGTTGTGAGTATTTTTGTACCGTCAGTTGGTGTCACGCCTTTGTAAAAAGCTTCAACATCACATTCGTTTGATATTGGTTTTTGAAATGATGTTAGAAATGCGAAACACAATAGACATCCAACTAATTTTATCATAACCTCTGTTTTTAATGATTATTTACTAAGCATGCTTTTCATCAATAGGATATTTCGAAATTAAAACTATTAACAACTCTATTATACCACTTATTCATGTTGGCATCGTACATTTCCTCAGGTAAGTTAATGTTAACTTGATAAATCTTTGAATCGTAATAGCAGAAAACTTGTTTTGATAGATATATGTAAGATTCAGTTCCCGAAGAGGCTTCATTTGTGAACTGAATTAAATATGCTGGAAAATTATTTAAAGCTCCTTTTTGAATCTTAAAATTTTCAGCTTTTGTATTTTGCATTGCAAGCAATTTATTAAATTCTGATAGTAAAGTTTCTTCTGTATAGCTTTCAAATATGTTATTAGGATTTTTAGGATTGTCTGGTAAATGAGTTACTGTTACGGAAATAGCCGCAGCGTATTTTCGGTTTAAAGCTCTCGCTAAAGTAGTCTTTGTACTTCCATTGTCGTACTCCCAGCCCTTTGGAAACTCAACTCTGAATTTATAAAATCTGTTTCTATAAACATTTTCCCTCCACTCATCGTTGGCAGAATTTTTAACAGTTCCTGGGATAGTTTTTTTGTAGTCTTCAATTTTGGTTTGGAAGTCTTTTTTTGGCTCAGCAATTTTTTCTTGTGTCTTGTTGTCTGGAGTACTACAACCTGAAGCCGTGATGGCAAATAAAAAAAATAGTCCTTTAAATAAGGTCATAGCTGGTCGCTTTAATTATTAGGGTGTGTCCGATGCAATGGCTTACAACGATCAGGGCTTGCCGCAGGGCTGGACGTTTTAACGTCCAGCCCACAACCGCTGCCCAATAAAGATATATAAGTAAAAGGTAACAGCAAAAAGCCG
>JAYTTM010000184.1:0-2319 GCA_043745055.1 Chitinophagaceae bacterium
GTAATCCCTTTTATTTCTTATGGATGGATACAATATTTAATGGTGCCGCTGGTAATTTTTGGTATCGTTCCCATCATCGGGAAAATGAAAAAAGCCAACCTGCGTGCCGAAACAACCGGACAGTTGATACCCGACGATTCAGAAGAATTTAAACTGGAAGTGGAAGTGTTTGATGAAAAAAAGCCATCCAGTATATGGTATCTCATTTTACCCATTGCTGTATTAATTGGCTGCACCATATTTTTTGATCTCGATGCATTAAAGGGCGTCATCACCGCCCTGATATTTACCATCGGATATTATGCGTTTAAAAAAGTAGCCAGCTTTAAAGAGCTGTCCCTTTCATCCATTGATGGCATGAAGAGTATGTTCTTTGCATTGGTGCTGTTGCTGCTGAGTTACCTCCTCAAAAACCTGGGTGATGAAATGGGCCTCACACAATATATTCTGGAAGTGGTAACACCCAATGTAAGCAGGCAACTGTTGCCGTTAGCCATCTTTTTATCGTTGGGTTTGGTGGCGTTTACCACGGGTAATTCGTGGGGCTTGTATGCTATTGCCATTCCGCTGGTGATACCGTTGTCGGCCGCATTGCATTGCAATGTATGGCTGTGTATTGGAGCGGTGGTAAGCGCCGGTGCATTTGGTGCACACGCCTGTTTTTACAGCGATGCAACCATACTGGCAGCGCAGGGTGCAGAGTGTAATAACTTTGAACATGGCATTACACAATTGCCCTTTGCATTGATTTCGTTTGCGTTGAGTTGTGTAGCTTATGTGGCAATGGGGTATTTATTGTAGGGTTTAAAATTGTTGAATATTGTTGAAAGTTTTAAAGATGAAATGTACATGATTTTAGAGACTTAATAATTTTTTTGGGCTAGAGAGTTATACTACTATTAAGCTTTAGTGGCAAATATGATTTTGTTATTATTCCTTTTTAATAAAAAGGAATAATAATCACTCTTGTACAGTATATCATTATTGAGCAACCCAAACAATTTGTATGCTTCAGGCAAAAAGAATAGTTATACTGCTGTTTATTTAATGATAAATGATTTGAAAAATAACGCTTCCATATCATGCAAAAAGAATTGATCAACTACAACAAAGAAATAAAACCGGGTATGGTTATTCGTCACATGCAGCCCGAAGATGTGGCAGAATTGGAAGCCTTGCAAAAAATTGTTTTTCCAACATTGGGCAAAGATGAATTAATCCTTGCAGTACATTACCTGCGCCACCTGGTATTGTTTCCCGAAGGACAATTTGTAATAACAGACAATGACAAAGTGATTGGCATGACAACCACCATGCGGAGTAATTTCGATTTCAATCATTACCACCATACTTTTAAAGAAACCATTGCCGGTGGCTGGCTTACCAATCACAATCCAACTGGCAACTGGTTGTATGGCCTCGATGTGGGTGTACATCCAAATTATCGTGGGCAAGGTTTAGCCAGAATTTTATACAGAGCCAGGCATTATGTAGCCAAAGAACTAGGTTTACTTGGGCAGGTTACAGTAGGCATGATGAATGGCTATGGTGCAGTAAGCAATCAAATGACTGGTGAACAATATTACCAGCAATTATTAGCCGGTAAAAGAACAGACCCTACCATCACACCACAAATGAAAGTAGGGTTTAAGCCCATTGCATTAATCTCGGATTATTTAAATGATCCAGCCTGTGGGAACTATGGCGTGCTCATAAAAATTGATATCGGCAATGAAATATAAATGATATGCACATCTGACATTAACAGTAAGTTTAAATCTATGGTTGAATTGCACTTCTCTTTTGAGGGTACATTAATCAATTTCAATAATAATAAATACAGGGATAAATTGCACTGCGGCGATGAATTGCACTGCCCTTTAGGGCAGTGATAAAATGATATTTAATTTTCTATGGGCTTTAGCCCAAAACGTATTGGGCTAAAGCCCGCATTCATAATTTTTAGTTGCCCCCACCCTAAAGGGTGAGGCAACTAATGGGTGAAGCAATGTAAATTGTAAAACATTAGATTGTCCATCGGGCTGAAAGAACAGAAAAAATATTTTTATAAAATAAATAACCCAATAATCATGGCTCACATTCAATTAAAAACTGCATTACCCGGACCCAAAGGTTTGGCCGCTTTAGAAAGAAGAAAAAACCTTTTGCCTGCCGGCCTGGCCAAATCAACCGACGTAGTGGTGGAAAGAGCAGAAGGTGCGCTGGTATGGGATGTAGACGGCAACCAACTGATAGATTTTGCCGGTGGTATCGGCATGATGAACGTTGGTCATTGCAATCAAAAAGTAGTGGATGCCA
>JAYTTM010000185.1:0-2318 GCA_043745055.1 Chitinophagaceae bacterium
CCGGATATCGCCCAATAATGCATTTTCACTGGCAGAAATACCACTGTAAACAGATTGGAACACCTTGGTATAAAAAGCTGCCTCAATTTGTTCCAATGCGTATGCATAGTTAAGTATGCCTACATCGCCACTTCCCAGGTTAACGCCGGAATTAGAAGCGGGGTTATTATCTTTTTTACAGGCAGCGGCTGTAAGGATAAGTGCAGAAGCACCACCTATATAACCAAGAAAGTTTCTTCTTGAAACTTCATTATGCTTCTTACTTGTTTCATCCAGAAGACTTTGGTTAACTGACTCTTTTTCTTTCATAATAATTTTAATTTTTGATTTTTAAAAATTGTTGGGTATTACACATTACCAGTCCACCTACGGTTTAGTAGGCTGCTTAGATTTTTTTTCTATAGTTATTTTTAAAATAAAAAAGGATATAATCTGACAAGAGGCTTTACTGTAAAGGTTTATGGAAGAAATAATAATTCTATTTCTTTTTTGGTTTTCTATTTCAAGGGCGTTATAATAGTGAGCAAGCGTTAAATTAATGAATGATTTTTTAGAACCAGCAGAGACTTTTTTTTCGATTGATCTGTTTTTAGCTTTATTGGCAACTATTTCAGTTTTATTTATTAAGAGGAAAATATCTATTGTTGTCCGAGATAACTGAAAAACTCTCTACTTGCTGGCCCCAAAGTAGTGTTGATACTCAGAAGTTGATAGTTGCTTGAAAATAGGGGGGTGTTTTTTTAGGTTTCGGTTTGGGTGGTCTGTCTGGTTGGGTTCGTTTTCTTTTTTGCTTGTGTTTTTCTATGATGGCTGCGATGCCGGTGTAGTTCATCAAGTGCAGGCAAACGATGGATGCCAGTATGGAAAAGGCCATATTTGCTTTGTTTTCCTGGAATAAGACTTGCAACAGTATCAAGCCGATCAAAGCACACCAAATTTGTATCTGGATGGCGTTTTCATTATCGCCCAGAAAGTAGTTGAGGGGAAAGTTTTGTTTCAGCTTTTTAAAGAACTTTTCTATCTGCCACCGATTTTGGTAAATGGCTATAACGTCGGCTGCGGCTAGTTCCATATTGTTGGTCCAATACACGAATGTTGCCTTGTGTTTTTCGCTGTAGTAGGTTATGCGCCTTATTTTTAGGGTTCTTTTAATACTGGTTTGTTCTATCTGTTCGGTGTATTTTACTTCAATAATCTCATCTTTTAAAACGTTGGATTCTTCGTCTTTGAGTGCCAATTCATGGATCGGGGTGAAGATTGCATTGTCTTTTTGCGGTACTACATAAGTGATGTTGCGTTCGCTGAATTTTTCAAATTGTTGGTAGTTGATGTAGGCTTTGTCGAAGGTTATGATGGAGCCATTGGGCAGCTCTTTGATGCATTCGTAAAATTGTTGATCGTGTAGTGCGGCGGCAGTATATTTTATAAAGCTGGGCATGTTGCTATCGGCCTTTAAAAGCGTATGCACCTTGATGCCGCCCTTACTTTTGCCATCGCTTCTTTTGCGGCCGGCCGGTTTTAGTATAGCCTTAAAGAGCGAAATAGTGCTGCTATCCAGTACATATAGCTTGCTGGCAATGTTTTCTTTTAGTGGGCTGTCCGAGATAATGTGCTTGTATCGTTGGTACAAGCTTTGGTATAAGGTGCCAAATACATCGCTGGTTCGTTTTTTGTTACCATCGGCAAGGGTGCTTCGGGCGGGTACTTTCTGCAGGTCTAAATGGTTGAGCTTTCCATTGCAAAGTTCAAGCCCGGCCTGTACTTCACGGATAGAGGTACATCTTGCAAAAATGCAGTAGAGCATGGTGGTGAGATGGTCTTTGAAGTATAGTTTTTTAGAAAACTTATCGGCCTTGTGGGTTTTGCAGGCAACCCGTATCAACGAATCGTCTATCAAAGAAAGTACCTGGGTAAATATCGGCTGTCCGACATAATTTGTAGTTTTGTTCATCTCTATTTTTATAGTCTCGTAACTACAAAATTGAGAAAGGGTGGCCAGATGGCCACCCTTATTTTAAAATCATCTCGGACAACAGTAGAAAATATCAGCTCATTAATTTATCCCTTGTATAATATTACAAAAGCCAGTTTTTAAGAGTTTTTTAGGCTGTTTAAAAAAAAATAAAATGTTAAATCCAGAATTTAACATTTGCCGTAAGTAAGTGTGAGCTCAACAAATCAAATAATTTCTTAGGGAAAAAGTTATAAGGCCAATCTTCGATAACCACATTTTTTAGACGTAGTTTTCTTTTAAAGAAGGCAAAAAATATCTTTTCCCTCAGCAATTAGATAATCTGTGTTATCCCTTGCAAACTGGT
>JAYTTM010000186.1:0-2308 GCA_043745055.1 Chitinophagaceae bacterium
ACACCATTATTCAATTCCTTCATATCCCGGAATAATCCATCTGTAACAAATCCATAAAATGAACCTACAGGCAATCCCTGTTGAGATAAGGTAACCAGCGGATTGTCGCCGTATTCATCAAATGAACCTTTCAGTGTTGCATCTGGCGCATTCAAAAAATCGAGTTTGTTTTTGTAATGGCTGAATACAACACTCGTTTTCCAGATAAGGTTGGTCTTTTGAATATTGTAAGTGGTGATGCTTACATCAATACCCTTGTTAGTCATCTGCCCATCATTTGCAATGGGAGTTTGAATATCATTATAGTTGGTTCCTAATCCGGAGAAAGCACCCAGCTGTGTTGAAAGTAACATTTGCGTGGTTATTTTTTTGTACACATCAACTGAAATTTCAACTCTTTTGTTCAGGATGGTTGCATCGATACCGGCATTATAAGTCTTAACAGATTCCCACCCAAGCTTTGGATTGGCAACATTGTAAGGAAGACTGCCAGGGCCAAACGGGCCAGTAGTAGGTGCAGCAATATTTGAAACGTACACATTATTGCCAGAAACATTTTGATTACCCACAGATCCTGCACCAACTCGTAGTTTTAAATAACTTAGATTTTTTAAATCTTGTGCAAAGGCTTCGTTGGTAATAGTCCATGAAGCCGATACTGCGGGGAAAGTTCCCCATCTTTTACTAGGTCCAAAACTGGATGATCCATCACGGCGAACGGATGCGCTGATGGCATACTTATTATTGTAAGTATAGTTCAATCTTGCAAAATAAGATTCCATGCTCCACTTGCCATTGCCTGCGCCAATCGTTTCATTTGAGTTATTGCCACTGGCGCCTGCAGCAAGGGAAGGAAGATTAAGTTGCAGATTTTCCCTGCTTGCATTTACATAGTCATATTCTGAATACTGAATTTCATGACCGAGCGTTACAAAAACAGCATGTTTATTAAAATTAGTATTATAGTTTAGATAATTTTTTACAGCATAATAAATACTGTTACTGCGGTCTTCTCTTATTTTGCTGATGTTGATTACAGCATTTTGTTGCGGATTAGGATTTGCTACAAAAGGTTGATAAGCTTTGTTGGCCCCAAGATTAAAATCGTAGTTCAGTTCGTTTCTTAAAGTGAGCCCTTTAGTAAATTCAATTTCGCCATATAATGCACCAAATACTTTTGTACTTACTGCTTTTACATCACGAAGTGACGCTATAGCTACAGGGTTGCTTGGATTACCAAACTGACTGCCACCAATAACTGTTTGTGTAATAAAATTACCAAATACATCTCGTACCGGTGCGGCCGGACTGTTGTACAATACAGTACTGGTAACTGCATCAAAACCATCAGACAATCCAATCTTTTGATTGCTTCTGGAAAGGTTGCTACTTACACCAGCCTTAAACCAACTTTTTACCTGGTGATCGATATTCATCCTTAATGTATAGCGCCTGAATTTTGTTTCAATTAACGTACCTAGTTGATCAAAATACCCACCTGAAAAATAGTAAGTTGTTTTTCCGCTACCACCGGAAAAGGACAATTGATGGCTTTGAATATGACCTGTCTGGTAAATTTCATCCTGCCAGTCTGTACCCTTACCTAATAGCGAAGGATTCCGGAATTCTCCCACTGTATCCTGCATTCCGCCTGTTACAGCGTTGATGTCTTTGATGAGCGAATTTTGATAAATTGCAAATTGCTGCAAATTCATTACAGATAATTTTTTGGGGATTTTTTGAAAGCTATAAGAAACATCGTAGGATATTTTACCCTCTCCACTTTTACCACGTTTAGTATTGATAAGCACTACACCATTTGCAGCCCTTGATCCATAAATAGCTTGTGCAGAAGCATCCTTTAAAATATCAATGGAGGCAATGTCGTTTGGATTGAGCGTAGCAAGTACACTCTGCGACGTTTGCCCGCTTCCGCCGCCAAGAAAATTCTGCTCCAGACTGGAACTCTGTGCAGCGATCGGCACGCCATCAATTACATACAGTGGTTCGTTTCCGTTTACGGATGTAATACCCCGTACACGAACACTAACTCCTCCACCTGGTTGCCCGGTATTATTGGTTACCGTTACACCAGCTACTTTTCCCTGCAGCGCCTGGTCAACTCCGGCAACAGGAAGGTTTTTAATATCTTTTTCAGAAATGGAAGAAATAGAAGTGGTTACATCCGCTCTTCGCCTGGATCCATAGCCAATAACAATTACCTCACCTAGTCTTGAATCGGCTCCTTTTAAAATTACTGACACATTTGTTTTGCCCTCAACAGATACATCAACAGGTTTCATACCTA
>JAYTTM010000187.1:0-2307 GCA_043745055.1 Chitinophagaceae bacterium
CTTCTCCCAATCGCCAGTCCAACAGCAAGTGTTTGGTAAAAAAAGAAGCTACAATCATGCGTACCCTGTTGTGCATAAACCCGGTAGCATTTAACTCCCGCATACCGGCATCTACAATGGGATAGCCGGTTTGTCCGTTGCACCATCTGTCATATTCGCCGGCATCAATCCGCCAGTCAATAAAATCATATGCTGGTTTAAAAGATTTGCCTTTGCCAACCTGGGGAAAATGCCAAAGAATCATGTGGTAAAAATCTCTCCAGATTAATTCATTTAAAAAAATTTCTGATAGGCTCTGGCTTTTTGCTGCCAACGAACGAATGCTTATTGTACCAAAACGCAAATGCACACCCAGCTTAGAGGTACCGTTTATTGATGGAATATCTCTTTGCGCAGAATATTTTTTTACAAGCTCTTCATTTAATGTTGAATGAGGAAAAGGACTGCCCGTTAGCTCAAAACCCAATGAGTTTAATGATGGGATTACCTGTGGGGACTGCTTAAAAAAATTAGAGAAATATTTTTCAGTTGGGTAAGATTTTAAAGATGAATTATTGAGTGCAGCTTTCCATTTACGACTGTAAGGCGTGAACACAGTGTAGGGTTTGCCATCATCCTTTACCACTTCATTCTTTTCAAAAATCACCTGGTCTTTATACGTTGCCAATTCAACAGCATGCTGTTGTAAAAATCCCTTTATAGCATTATCCCTTTCGGTTGCATAAGGTTCATAGTCGTGGTTGGTAAATACCTTTTTGAAGCTATATTTTTTAACCAGTTGTGCAAAAATCTCCATGGGTGTGCTGTAATACACTTCCAGCGATGCACCTAATTGTTGCAACTGTTGCTGTATATCTTCCAGAGCATCATGAATAAATTCAACTCTACGGTCAGCCTTATCTTCTAATTTATCAAGAATTTTTTTGTCAAAAATAAAAATGGGAATAACAGGATATCCTTCTTTTAGCGCATGATAAAGGGCTGCATTATCAACCAATCTTAAATCTCTTCTAAACCAAAAAACAGTTACCTCCTGCATATTCATTATTTTATAAAGGAAGAACAGATTTATCAGCAAATAGTTGGCACAAAACTGCTGTATATTTTTTGAGTAATGCTGTTGAAGTAAGTGCTGTCATTAATTTGCTTCACCCATCTGATATTGTACATACTATTGGTAAAAAAAACTTCATCTGCCAGTAAAAGTTCATCCACTGTAATTGCTTTTTCTACTATTTGCCAACCTGATTTTTTCAGAAACTGTATCAATGCATGCCGCATTACACCTGCTACACAGCCTTGTGTAAGGGCTGGGGTAGAAATAATTTCATCTTTTACCATAAAGATATTGGCGATGGTACTGTCACAAACAGTGTGTTGCGAATTTAAAAGAATGGCATCGTTCAATTTTTCTTTTTTTGCATGAAGTGCTGCTAAAACATAAGGAAGGAAATTGTTGTGTTTTACATTACTAATAGCATCGCAGGGTTTTGTTGCATCTGTATAAATACCGGCAACCAGTCCATTGCTATTCCATTCTCCATTACCCTCGGGCAGGGCCCATGTTTGAATAATATAATTGGGCAAATGATTTTTAGCATCATATAGCCCTCCATCACCTCTGATGATGCTAAGCCTAACTCTGGCTCCACTGGTATGACCATTCTTTTTTGCCAATGCATATACATGCTCTTCCAATACATCTGGACTAAAGTGTTTTGGTATTTCAAATTGCAACCGCTGCATACCATTCCACAATCTGGCAAAATGTTCATCGGACATTATCAGACGACCATTACTTAGTTTAATTGTCTCAAACAAACCATCACCATAGCGGAGTCCACGGTTATTGGCTGCAATAATGGGTGTGCCTTCCTGCACAATTTTTCCGTTCCAGTTGCAATAGTTCATTCTACAAAGTTAAAGGCGAAGTTTAAGATGGCTGAATTTTGTTGAAAGTGCAACAAAATGGTTGATTAGTTTAATTGCGCAATTTCTATAAAAAAATGTTTATGTGATAATTAGATTTCTTTGTAGTTGTCAGAGAAAAGTTTGAATAAAGAAAAACAAGTTGGAATAGTACAGTGACAAAAAATCCCACCAAATTTGGCAGGACTTTTAACTATTTAATTATGGTAAAATGGCTTACAAAGCCTCGTCTAAAAGATTATTTTTTACGGCATACATTATCAGGCCTGCAGTACTTTTGGCTCCGGTTTTAACTTTTAACTTATCCCGTATTGCTTCTACCGTACGTGGACTTAAGTCTACAATGTCAGCTATTTCTCTGGTACTCTTTTCTTCGCA
>JAYTTM010000188.1:0-2303 GCA_043745055.1 Chitinophagaceae bacterium
CTGCGGTTCGCTGTCAGCTTCGGTTTGGGCAGGACGAGCTTTGTTGGGCTTTTGTTTGTTATCTTTTACTTTTATATCTTTATTCATCAGCGGTTGGGGCTTGACGAGCAATGAATTCCCTGCCTGCAGCAATACCCGACCGTTAGTGGCAACCTTGCATGACAGTCCTAAAACTGTAAATATCATACATTGACAAACGACCATCAAAATCGATATAGAGTTTCAACTAAATTCACAGTAGCAAAAATTATTGTGTTTGTTGGACTCTTTTCAATTGTTTTTAACTTAATCAAAGAAATCCGAAACGATTCATTTTCTCAAAAATCAATTACAGGACTTATGTTGGGAACTATTGCATTTACAGGACTACTTTATTTTGTTAGCACGAGAAAGCGAATTGACTATGATGATATCAAACAAACTCTGTATGTTGTTGACAAAAAAAGTCAGGCAGAAATTGAAATACCAGTTGAAAAAATTGATAAAATCCTTTTTTCTTCAGTTGGATTTGGGCGAGGCAACTTTTCTTATATCATTATTTATAAAGACTTTCATAATCAAAAGCAAAAAGTGCGGCTATTCCCTATTTACTTCGACAACTCAATTGACACAATTAAAATGGACGCAAAACTTAAAAACCCAAACCTTGTGACAAGAAACTGGAGTATTGGATGGAATGAACTCTTTGATTAGTTACAGCAATAATTTCACCGGCTACCACTAACAAGGGGTTTGGCGTTATTGGGGCAGGACGTTGGAACTTCGGCTGTAGTTCGCTATCAGCTTTGGTTTCGGCTTGACGTTAATAATTTAGTTTTAGTTCTTACCTTCAACTTTTAAAACAATATTGGGCTTCAGTTGTCGGCAGACGTTTTTCAAATATCCCAACAACGCCAAGCCCTGTTCGTTAACTGCCATGCCGCCGCAGGCGCAAATCCGGGCATCTGTACAATTTATTTATTTGGTGCCAGTTGTATTAAAATTTGTTTTTCAGCCTTGGTTTAAAGCCGGGCTTTTCCCGGAGCATTTCAATTACTTAAGTTTCTATTTTTATGCAATCATTTTTATGCAAATAATATTTTTTGGCACAGGCAGTTAACAAGTGGTTTGCCACAAGGCTGGCAGGACGTTGTACTGCCCAGGCATTTTATATTTACTGGGCTTCTGTACGGGGCTGGACAAGCAACCCTCGTCTTTTTGCTGTTACCTTTTACTTATATATCTTTATTGGGCAGCGGTTGTGGGCTGCGTTAAAACGTCCAGCCCTGCGGCAAGCCCTGATCGTTGGTAGCAATGCTATTTGACACACCCTAATTATGGAAGAATTTATTTCTAAGGATGTAAAATCAAACTTAACAAAGCTTGGACTTTATCAAATTTTTGGTGGCTCAGTTGGAATACTAATTATTATTTGGGCTATTTACAAAAGCCCATTATTGACGGGTCTGACAGTTTTGGTTTACTTGTTTATTCTACTCTTTTTTGTGTATTCAATTTTTTGTGGGACACTTTGCCTCAAGACAAAGAAAAATGCTTTAGGACACTCTCTTACAAATCAAATACTTCAAGTAATTGGTTTTGCAATAATGGGCTTTGCATTTAATTATGTTTCAGGTTTATATTTGACAATTGGGCTTGACCTGACCGACTCAATAAAATTAGACTTCGGTGCAGGTATTTCAAAGTTTGACTTCAATCTTAATAACGAAAAGGACAGGCTTGAAGTAGACTTTAATTTGGTTGCCTTTGCTGTTATCTTTTGGATTGATAAACTTATGAAAAAAGTAAAAGAAGAGGCGATAATTATACAAACATCTTCTATAGGCAAAATGTAAGCACTGCTACCAACAAAGGTATTGCTGCAAGCAGGGCGGGACGTTGTTATCTTCGGCTGCAGCTCACTATCAGCTTCGGTTTGGTCAGGACGAGCTTTGTTGGGCTTTTGTTTGTTATCTTTTACTTTTCTTTCTTTATTCATCAGCGGTTGGGGTCGGACATAGCAATGAATTCCCTGCCTGCAGCAATACCCGACCGTTGTGCGTCACCTTCTCGGACACACCCTGCGACTTTAAAGAAAAATTATTTAACTTGACACTTGTATTACATTAACCAAAACTGAACTAATATGAAATTTGTTGCATCAAGATTATCCGAAGGGAATAAAATATTTCCTGCCGAAATCCACATTGAAGAAAATGGAATTAAAGTAAAAATCCCAGGCTTCCTAAGTGGCGACACAAGATTTATCAACTATGAACACATAACATCGGTTGACATTAATACGCCAATGATTGGTTTTTCAA
>JAYTTM010000189.1:0-2295 GCA_043745055.1 Chitinophagaceae bacterium
CCCATACCTTACGATTCTTATAAAAAATTAAGAGCAAATGGTGGTGCGATATTGATTGATGAAACAAGTAATGTAACCGTGGGTGCCTGTATGATTCAATGATTTGTGATCTGTGATTTGTGATTGGCGATATTTGATTTTTGAACTATGATTTGTGATCTTTGCTGTTTAAATTTATTGAGTTACCAGCTTTTGTATTTTAATTAAACATCGTTGTAAATATGATTTTGTTATAAATGCTTTTTAGTAAAAAGTATTTATAATCTCATTTGTACCTTTGTTCCTTTATTTAGCAACAAACCAATTTAATAAGTATTTCATATTCCATCGGAACATTTGAATGGTAAAAAAATTGAAATTAAAATAGCGTTCCATCAAACTGTAAGATGCCCAAACAAACTACATCGCTTAAATTATTTAATAAACAAACTATCGAATGAATAATGCCGATTTTATAAATACACTGTTCAGGCAGCATAAAAATTCTACCAAGACTTTTCCAGACAAGGAAATGTCTGAAGGGTTTATAAATGGATTTTTCGATTTTTTATTCATTCCGCATCGGCAAAAGAAATACTCAGTATTTGAATTGTCGAAAGAGTTTGAATCATACAAAAGCCATTTGTCAACATTGATATATGATGTATTGGCAGATGGAAGTAAAACAGAGGAAATAGCCAATAATTTTATTGATGCAGTACCATCAATTTATAATGCTTTATTAAAAGATGCAGAAGCCATCATAGAATTTGATCCTGCTGCAGAATCGATAGAAGAAGTGCTGGTGGCTTATCCCGGGTTTTATGCAACGGCTGTTTACCGTATTTCAAATTATTTGTGGAACCAGGGAGTAAAAATTTTACCCCGGGTTTTTGCTGAATATGCACACAGCAAAACCGGTATCGACATACATCCCGGCGCAACTATCGGCAAGTCATTTTTTATTGATCATGGTACCGGAATTGTAATTGGCGAAACCACCGTAATTGGTGACAATGTTAAAATATACCAGGGTGTTACATTGGGTGCATTGAGTGTAAATAAAGATCAGGCAAAATCAAAGCGGCATCCAACCATTGAAGATAATGTGGTAATATATTCCGGGGCAACCATACTGGGTGGCGATACAGTAATTGGTCATGATAGTGTAATTGGTGGTAATGTATGGTTAACCAATAGTGTGCTGCCCGATTCTATTGTGTACCATAAAAGTGAAATTACCATAAGGGATAAATATCCTTTGCCGGATGTGTTGAATTTTGTGATATAGTGAAGCGTTTCACGCCAAGAGGCAAAGGAGCAAAGAAGCAAAGTTTTGTTGCTTAATTTTTTCTCTTTTAGTTTTTGAGAGAGATTGATTTAAGTGATACGTTTTAGGGTTTCACGCCAAGATGCAAAGAAGAGCAAAGAAGCAAAGTTTTGTCGCTTAATTTTTTCACTTTTTCGTTTTTGAGTGAGATTGATTTAAGTGATACGTTTTAGGGTTTCATGCCAAGAGGCAACGGAGCAAAGAAATGAGTTTTTACAACTTTGCTTCTTAAATTTTCTTTGCGTCTTTGCGTGAAAAAGATGATGTGGATAAAGTTGAGTAAAGACGTTTTGCACAAGAGTGCGACGCCACCGAAGTTGACTAAAGATTTAATGCCCGGATCAAAAAAAAATAAAAACACACTCCTGTAAACAGAGTTTAATTAATAAAAAAATAAAAAACCAACAACATGAAAGCAAACAGCATTTTAGAAACAATCGGCAACACGCCGCATGTAAAAATTAATAAATTGTATGGCGATAAGCATGAAGTATGGATAAAACTGGAAAGAACCAATCCCGGCGGCAGTATTAAAGATCGTATTGCATTGTCAATGATTGAAGATGCCGAACAAAAAGGATTGCTAAATAAAGACAGTGTAATTATTGAACCAACTTCCGGCAATACTGGTATTGGTTTATCGTTGGTTGCGGCTGTTAAGGGCTACAAAATAATTTTAGTAATGCCCGAAAGCATGAGTATTGAACGCAGAAGACTGATGGCATTATATGGTGCTGAATTTGTGTTGACACCAAGAGAAAAGGGTATGAAAGGTGCCATTGAAAAAGCTACTGAATTAGTTGCGGCTACACCTAACGGTTGGATGCCTCAGCAATTTGATAATGCGGCCAATACAGATATTCACAGAAAAACAAGTGCTTTGGAAATACTCAATGATTTTCCCGATGGACTGGATTATTTAATAACCGGTGTAGGAACAGGTGGCCACATTACCGGCGTGGCAGAAATTTTAAAACAACACTTTC
>JAYTTM010000190.1:0-2295 GCA_043745055.1 Chitinophagaceae bacterium
AAATGGGCGTTGCAGGCTTTTGCTTTGCCAATATTATGATGCTGAGTTTTCCGGAATATTTTTCATCCGGCAACATAGAACAGGCTGAACTTAAGCAAACATTTACCTGGCTAAATTTTCTTTTATCGCTACCGGTGATTTTTTTTGCAGCCAGCGATTTTTTTGTATCTGCCTGCAAAGGTCTCCGGCAAAAAACGCTGAATATTGATACGCCCATTGCCCTTGCCATTGTAGTTACATTCGGCAGAAGTTATTATGAAATCATCACCGGTACCGGTGCCGGCTATCTTGATTCCGGAAGCGGCATTGTATTTTTTATGCTGATTGGGCGCTGGTTTCAGGATAAGACATACGATTCCTTTTCTTTCGACAGAGATTACCAGTCTTATTTTCCACTAGGTGTTACTGTCATCAGCAATGGCGAAGAAAAAAACATTCCGGTAACCCAATTAAAAAAAGGTAACCGCATCATCATCCGTAACGAAGAGATGATACCTGCAGATGCGATACTGCTAAAGGGAAATGCCCAGGTGGATTATAGTTTTGTGAGTGGCGAAAATGCACCCATACAAAAAAAATCAGGCGAGCTGATTTATGCTGGAGGCAAACAGGCAGGCAGTGCTATTGAACTTGAAATTGTAAACGAAGCCTCACAAAGCTATATTACCCAATTGTGGAATAACGATGTATTTAACCATAAAAAAAATGTAGCCAAATCCTATATCCATCCCTGGGCAAGTTATTTTACCCTGGCACTTTTTTCAATTGCAATAGTAACCCTCGGCTATTGGTGGGTACATGATGTGAGCAAAATTTTACCGGCTGTTTCTTCTGTATTAATTGTAGCTTGTCCCTGCTCGCTTTTGCTATCGGCCACATTTACCTATGGTAATATGCTACGGATTTTTGGCAGAAATAAACTCTATTTAAAAAATGCCTCCGTAATAGAAGCGATGGCCAAAATCAATAGTATTGTTTTAGATAAAACCGGCACCATTACCCAACGCAATTCTACTTCGGTATTCTATGAAGGAACGCCTCTTTTACAAAATGAGCTATCGGTAATTAAAAAAATTGTAAACCAATCATCGCACCCGTTAAGTAAAATAATTGCAGCTGAATTGTACGATGTACCAGAATGTACAGCACCTTTAAATCAGTTCGGGGAAATTGTCGGCAAAGGGCTGCAAGCAATGGTAGATGATATTCCTGTAAGGATTGGTTCTGCCGTTTTTGCAAACCAATATAGCAACGGCATAAATACACATGATACAGGTACGCACATTCACGTATCCATTAATAATGTGGACATGGGCAGGTACAAAGTAAGCAACCAGTATAGAAATGGTATTACTGATCTTGCAAAAAGCCTAACTGCCCAAAACTACCAACTGCATATTTTATCCGGAGATAATGATTCTGAAAAAAATAATTTAATAAAACTTTTTGGCAATAGTGCGTTTATGGAGTTTTACCAAACACCACAACAAAAACTGGAATACATAAAAAACCTTCAATCAACCAACGAAAAGGTATTGATGTTGGGCGATGGCTTAAACGATGCTGGTGCACTGCTGCAAAGTAATGTTGGCATTGCGGTAAGTGACAATACTGCTCAGTTTTCGCCTGCCAGTGATGCCATCCTTCATGGTGACAAAGTGTACCTGCTCAATCAATTTTTAGCCTATGCCAAATCTGGCAAACACATTGTTGCCGCAAGCTTTACGCTCTCTATTCTTTATAATATAGTGGGTTTGTCATTTGCTGTACAGGCTAGTCTTTCTCCTATTGTAGCTGCCATACTAATGCCGGCAAGCAGCATCAGTATTGTATTGCTGGTTACTGCCCTTTCTTCATTAAGTGCAAGATTGAAAGGGTTGTAAAGTTGCTGATGGTATTATTCTTTTATAGCGACGCTACAGTTTTAGAACGATATAAGATTTATTGTTGATGGCTAAAAACCAGCTGTCATAAAAAAAAATTCGTGCCTTCGCTGCACATTTGTACGCATTATTTCTACCACCACTTCTTCAAACAGATAACACCAAATTTTATGTTCTTCCAAATCAGAAAAGCTAATGATAACCGTTTTCATCAACGGCTAAAATAGCATAGAATCGAGTGGGCAAAGTCTTGGATGATTAAATACTTGCATGATATTGTTTACAAAGCTGCACAACGCATTTGTTTACCCTAATTAGTGTCTGCAAGAAAACACGCTCTTCTAAAAATACATTACGGTAGATTTTAATGTATTTTTAGGATTTTAACTTTCTACTTTGAATTATAGAGTGA
>JAYTTM010000191.1:0-2293 GCA_043745055.1 Chitinophagaceae bacterium
GGAGAGGCCTAACAGTATTTGCAACCATAGCCTAAATCATACCCAACCTCCATGAAAGAGACACCAGGTGCTGCCACAAAAAGCAATTGAAAAGATTGCAAAATCCCCCCCCCTCAATTACAGCAACGTTTTTCTTTCTGCTGCAACTAATTTAAATTCTTTGATAAGGCCGGATATTATTTTTTTAGCATGCATCATTTTTAACTTAATTTGTATCTACATTGATATGAATAAAATGCTAAAAAAAATAACCATTGCTTTATCAGGTATTATTTTGCTGGGTACCTCGTGCAAAAAAGAACAACCTGTTTGTAAAAGCAATTGCTTCAATATCGTAATTAAAGGAAGGGTATTTGATAAAACTAATTTGAAAGGACTGGTTAATATACCGGTTGAGGTAAACTGGCTTAGAGGCGGCATTTGTATCGGATGTACCATTTACTCAGTGGCAAAAGGAAAAACGGATGCTGATGGAAGATTTAATTTCACTAAATCAATTGATACAATTTTGTTTAAAGATTATACGCTTAGTATTGAGATACCGGCAGATTCTACATACTTCATTAACCCCTTAGAAACTGGCAGTCGCTATTTCAGAAAAAGATTGCATAGCTATACCGGGCCGGAATTACAACAATTAAATTTTGAATTATACCCAAAAGTTCCTCTAACGATAAAACTACGAAGAACTCAAACAGATAATTTTGGCTATTTCATACTTAACCATTCTTTTTCAAATATATTTAGCGTAAACAGTTATTCATTGTACGATCCGCAACTTGCAAAAGATACGGTATTACACCTGCAGACTGCACCGGATGTTTATACAAAAATTGAGTGGCGAAAAGGAATTAACGGAGGCCCGTTTACAGAAGGTACAGATTCATTGAGATGTACAAAAGGCGGCACAAATACTATTGAGGTGAACTATTGAAAATCTTTTAAATTTCAATTTATTTTATGAGCATAGATAACCCAGGCAATTTTTTGGATGCGGATAATTTTGGTGGTAACAACGATAAAAATGATAGCTGGAAACCAGTAAAAATAAATGGCAATGCGCTTTTTAAAAAGGCATTGATATTTTAAACATCATTCAAACTATTGGTGATCTTTTGCCCGATGATGCAGACAATTTCGCCTCTACCAAAAATTGATGATGCAGAATGCAACCCGTTATACCAGGCAAATTAAAGTTTCATTAGCGGTGGATGTGTTTTCCCTGATGATGGAAAATGCTGTTATCATCAAAGTAAACATGATGGAACTTAAAGACCAGTTGTGGGCCTGCGAACACATAGAAAATATAGAGGTAAAATACCTGCAGGTACTGCAAAATGAAATAGAAGTGTTTAAGAAAATATTTGTAGAATGGGTAACCAGTTTTGATAAAGCCAGCGACCTGCCGGACGAGTGGCACCTGTTTAATGATCCTGCTTCTTTTTCAACAGGATGGTGAACCATTTGATGCTGGTGACTTTTTTGATAGCCCGGATACGGATAATTAAGACTTATTAGAAGTATAAAAATGGCAAAGCGATTTTAAGGGAATTTTGTTGTAAGTGGTTTCAGAGATAAGAAGTAACTAAGCTACTTCCTTGTTTTTTAATTCCATTACACCACTTTGCCATATTTATTTCTCAATCTGTTATCAGCACTATTTATTACTTGTTTAAAGTAATTGTTTTATGAAAAGCTTTTGGCAAACCAATACAATTTTCAATACTTTATTTTGAATAACTTCATTTCATAACATAGAAATGCGAAGCTGTTGAAGTTGGACCCGCTGCTGCTTTCGTTTTATTGTAAAATATTACCATTATAAAGCAAGTTACCAATACTATTGTCCTAAAAATTACAGGGTTTGTTGGTAAACAGTTTTTCATATAAATAGTTTTAAAATTGCATCTTTTAAAATTTAAAACCTCACGGGGCATCTTGTTCTGTTAGCAGCATTTTTATTGTAAGAATTACTAAACTGGCTGCCAAATCTTATCCCGAATTTTAATACAAACGAAAAATATGCATCATTATTATTTGAGTTGCCTCTTTGTTCTCCGGGTGCATATCTTGTAACCCCCGGTGTTACAATACCAATTGTTTTATCGCTGATTAATTTTGCAACTGCAGCATCTGCAGTGGATAGATATTTATCGAATAAAGTGCGGTCAATATAAGTAGTACTTACATCATCAATATAATCTGTGTTAGTGAACCGCTGAACGATCTCAAAAGAAAGGTTCATCTTTTCGCTGATATTGTATTTAATACCTGCGCCTAAGGGCACACAAAA
>JAYTTM010000192.1:0-30282 GCA_043745055.1 Chitinophagaceae bacterium
CCAGGGACGTTGCGTACTACGGAGCAATATTTTATTAGATAAATAGAATGTTTTTCTTTTGGAAGCACAAAACAATTGGGTCGCAATGTATAAACCATACTTAAGGGTTAAGAGTTGAAGAAGTTGCAGCTTTGAATTTACAAGACCTCCAACTAAGTGAAGGAAAGATAACCATCCACAGTCAGCGAAGAACATCACCCAGGGCAATGAGATTAGAAAGCCACCAGGTTTACGAGTTGATGGATTATGTACATGAAATCAGAAAGTAGTTTTTACAAACAAATGAAGCAACGGACAAATTGTTTTTACAATAGCGAAAAGGAGAAAACTTTTACGGCATTACCCAAAATGATGTTATAATACTTACGAAAGATAAACATAGGATAAAAACCTTTGACCAGATAAGAGCATCCGTAATTACAGCATGGTTAAAGCAATATTATTTACGAAAGGTTCAATACTTAGCCGGACATAAATATGTAAGTTCAACAGAAGATTACAAAGCAATTGTTATTGACGAACTGTAAGACGATATAACAAAGTTCCATCCGTTATAAACAACTACATTAAAATAATAGCTAAACTATTATTTTAATTATTGATTTGCTTTTTTTTTAAAAGCAAATCACAATTTGAAGATTTTTTTTGAAGCAGCAAACGGGCAAATGCAAAACAGGCTAATGCACAAATAGCATGAGAAAGCAGATTGATAAATATGTCTTTTAGAAACTCCATAGAAATACAAATATAAGCAAAGCCGGACAACCCACAGCACAGAACCCACAGCACACAGGCCTTATGCGGTGTTGCAGGTACTTTTTTTTTTGCTGTCTCACTATGTTCAGTCAACAAAAGTCATAAATTACTGCTAATAAAAAGAGGCTTGTTATTATCTACCCCTTATATAATAAAGTAATTCGCTACAACTCAAAACCATCAACTATTTCTAGAATCTTATTACGTTTAAAATTGACAAAAAATCTAAAAAAAATATTTTACTAAATATGAAAGTAAACTACAATAAATATCTTGTATTGATTAAATAAATTCTTCCAAACTGCGGTAAATCGGACTCTCTCCGGCAGGCTTGGCAAAGCCAATGCCATACCAAAAGAGGACTTGCGATAAAGCCATAAAAATACTTGGGAGGAATCGCAAGACCTCTTTTGCCCTTCGGGTTGCATAGGCAAGTATGTCATAGTCTTTGCAGCTTCACCTGCCTTCTTTCGGGGAACTACTGTATCTGAAAAGCACCCTCCATTCACTCCCTTACCCATACTCCGATTCCGCCAGGTTTCATTCGGCTCAGCACAGTTGCAGCACAGCAAGGTATGAATCCATATACACAAAACCCAGGCTCCTTAATACCACCTGCTATGCTCCAATCCCACCCTAACTCTTTACACCATGCTCCATCTTCATATGGGCGTGAATGAAGGGATCATTTCATCCACCCGTTCCCATCTGTTCTTGTGCTCGCCGGCGCTCCCCGCTGCGACTGCGTGCCCTACACATTCCTCTATTTGCTCATACTTCACAAAGAGGAACGGTGGGTACTTGCTCAGAAAAAAGATAAGAGGTAAGTGAGCTTTCACACGTTTTTTCTAAGGTGCTCTGCTTCGCATTTGCAATGCTTTCAGCAGAGCCTCTGGTGGGGGACTCGCTCAGTCCATTCCAGAAAAGGGAATGCTTACCACAGCCCCTTGCACAATATTCCTTTTCTTCCATTGCCTTTTAACGGCTTGCTTACACCTTATTCCGGGCAAGTGTGCCGGAAGGATTTGCTTCTTTTGGCTGAGGGCTCTTTTACCTAACTTTTAAAAAATGATATGAATAATTTTAAAAAGACAAACGATAAATCATTTTAAAAACATTGTCATAATAAACTAAAATGATTAGCTATTTTTGTTTATTAACATGTGATCTTCATCCGTTTCTCATTTCAACTTTTGTAATTAACTTGTAATAATCACTTAAATATGAAATTTTCATTTTCCGGGCATGAAAAGTTTGCCTGTAAGCATTTTTGGTTAAAAAAGGGATATGACCATTTTTCAATAAAAAGAAAGAGTGGTGAAGATTATGATGTAATTGAATTAGGCGTAGGTAAAAACATGGTTTCTTCTATTAAGCATTGGACAAAAGCGTTTGGCTTATTAAATGATTCAACTTTGGAGCCGACTCAAATAGGAGAATATTTATTGGGAGAAAATGGCAAGGATATTTACCTAGAAGATTTTGGCAGTATTTGGTTACTTCATTATCTCCTTATAAAAACGAATAAATCATCATTGTATAGCCTTGTGTTTAATGATTTCAGAAAGGAAAAAACGGATTTTACAAAGGAGCAGTTAATAAGGTTTGTAGAAAGAAAATGTAATGAACAGAAAACTGACACTTTCAATAAAACAACCGTACAAAGCGATGTAGATGTTTTTATAAGAAATTATGTAAAGCCTGAAATTGAAAGCAAAGGTGAATTGGAAGATGAATTTTCATGCCTTATGCTGGAGTTAAATCTTATAAATGAGTTTCACCAGATTATTGATAAGAAAAAACAAACCTGGTATAAAATTGAAGTTGATGAAAAAGATGACCTGCCTTGGCAAATCGTTCTTTATTCAATTCTTGATAACTGGCAAGGGCAAACATCTATTTCATTCAATTCTCTTTTAACTGAAAGTAATTCGCCTGCACTTGTATTTGCTCTTACACAAGAAGGTTTGTATGCCAAAATAAAACAAATGGAAGCAGCCTATAAGAAGTTTATTACTTATGATGAAACAGCAGGTAACAGGGTACTTCAAATAAAATCCACACTTATTAAACAAATAATTTTAGATGATTACTACCAGGCGTAAAGAGAATGGTTCTGAGTATTCACCCTCCGTAAATATTGAAAGAGACTTCAACAGGCCACTGAATTATATTCCTACTAAAAATGCAACCGAGGTTTTTAATTCTATTGCTAATGATTATAAAACAGGAGCAAGGTCATTTAGCCTGATAGGAGCATACGGTACAGGGAAGTCAGCTTTTCTTTTAGGACTACAAAAAACATTATCTGGCAACGACAAGTACTTTTCACTTGGTAAAACTTTTTTTAGTGGGATAAGAAAATTTGAGTTTATTAATCTCACTGGACAATACGAATCTTTAATAGAAAATTTTGCTGTTTCTTTTGGACTTGAAAAGAGAAAGGAGCATTCGGCAAATGATGTAATTAAGACTATTAACCTGCACGTAAAAAGACTAAACAAGCAAGCAACTGCTTGTGTTTTAGTAATTGATGAATTTGGTAAGTATCTTGAATATGCAGCGAAGCATAATCCAGAGAAAGAGCTTTATTTTATTCAACTACTTGCAGAGTTGGCTAACAATGATGAAAAAGATATTTTGTTTATCACCACACTTCATCAGGACTTTAATGGCTATTCAAGAAATCTTACCAAGTCGCAACAAAATGAATGGGATAAAGTAAAGGGAAGGTTAAAGGAAATTCCTTTTAATGAGCCTGTAGAGCAATTGTTATTTCTTGGGGCCGAAAGAATGTCGCAGATTGGGCTTACCAGTTCAAAAGATAACTTCCATCCGTTATACAAGGCTATAGAAAAAGCTAAAATTTTCCCTTTATCAGATTATAATACAGCACAGTTTGCCCAAAAGCTTTTACCATTTGATATTCTTTCGGCATCTATAATGACAATGGCATTGCAGAAGTATGGTCAAAATGAAAGGTCACTTTTTGCCTTCATAGAATCAAAAGACCCATTAGGTATAAAAGAGTTCAAAACATCAAATGCTCCTTATTACAATCTTGCTTGTGTATATGATTATCTTGTTTTTAATTTTTATTCTTTTCTCAATACAACTGCCAATTCAGATAAACAACATTGGTTTGCCATGCGTACAGCAATTGAGCGGTGCGAAGGTTTATTAGAAAATAAATCAGTTGATGCAATCAGATTAATTAAAGCAATAGGATTACTAAACCTATTTGGCGCAACATCAGGAAAGCTGAATAGCGAGTTTCTTGAGTTGTATGGAAAATTTTCATTGGGGCTATCAAATCCTAAAGTAATAATTCAACTTTTGCTTAAGCATAAGATTATACGTTTTGTAAATTTCAATCAGAAATTTGTTCTTTTTGAGGGTACAGATGTAGATATAGAATGGGTTATTAACGAGGCTGGGAATCTGGTAGAGAAAGTCTCTGATGTAGTACACCACCTTCATAAATATTTTGATGCAAGCCTTATTCCTGCTAAAGCAGCATTTTACCAAAAAGGCACACCAAGGTTTTTTCAATTTTTATTGAGCGATAAAATTGAAGTTGATAAAATACCCGAAGGAGAAATTGACGGCTATGTGAATCTTATTTTCTCTGAAACAATCAAAGAAACTGAGTTAAGAAATAAATCGGCATCATGCAATGAGGCTGTTTTATTTGGCTTATTTAAAAATACAACTCAGATTAGTAATGAAATTTTCAATATTGAAAAGCTTAGCAAAGCTATTGATATGCACAGGGATGATGCAGTTGCAGTAAGAGTAATGGAAGGCATAAAACAGCAGCATGTTAAGCTTTTAAATCATTACGTTTCCGGTAGTATTTACAGTAGCAATAATAATATCGTCTGGTATTTTAGTGGAAGAAGGATTAATAATATAAGAGACAGGAAAACATTTAACCAAAATCTTAGTATTATTTGCGATGAAGTATATTCGGCTACCCCGGTGTATAAGAATGAGATGCTTAACAAATCTAACTATCACAGTGTTATTGCAAGGGCAAGGCGTGATTTGATGAGCAGGCTGATTTCAAATTCTCACCTTGAAAATATAGGATATGAAGCCAGCGAATTTCCCCCTGATAAAACAATTTATCTTTCTTTAGTGCATGCAACCGGCATTCATAAAAAGAATGGCGATACCTATATTTTAAAACATCCAGGCAATTCATTGAAACCAATATGGGATGAAAGCATGAAGTTTCTTGAATCTACAAAGTTTGGGAAACGTAACATCAGGGAGTTAATTGGTTCACTGAGTAAACGCCCATTTAAAATAAAACAAGGTTTAATTGATTTTTGGTTGCCAATCTTTCTCTTGATTAAAAAGGATGATTATGCACTTTTTTATGATGAAGTCTTTGTGCCAAATATTACAGATGATACTCTTGATTTAATTGTAAGAAGTCCGCACAAATATGAGATTAAGGCATTTCAGGTTGAAGGAGTAAGATTGGATTTATTTAATAGATATAGAAAGCTAATAGAGAAAGAAAAATCTGATGTACCACAACTGAATACTTTCATTGATACTATAAAACCCTTCATTTCTTTTTACAAAGGACTGACGAACTATGCGCAAGGTACTAACAGCATATCTCATAATAGCCAACGATTAAGAGACGCTATCGTTACATCAAAAGACCCGGAAACCACCTTTTTTGAAAAATTCCCTGAAGCTATGGGCTATACAATTTTAAAATTGCGGAAAAATGAGGAGGAGATGCAGCATTACGTTATACAGATTCAGGATTCAATAAGAGAACTTCGTACAGTTTATTTTGATTTACTCGATAGGTTTGAAAAACTAATTATCCATGAAACAACGGGTAAAAAAAATTCGTTTGAAAAATATAAAGAAAGTTTACAAGAAAGATTTGTATCGCTAAAAGAACATTTGCTTAACCAGACCCAAAAGAAATTGTACCGACAGATTCTTTCTCCGATGGATGACAGAATCGGCTGGTTAAATGCAATAGCACATGCTTGTATTGACAAAAGACTGGACAGTTTCAATGATAATGATGAGAAAGTACTTCACGAAAAATTTGTACATTATCTTCATCAACTAGATAACCTTTGTGAATTAAGTAAAACAAACATAGACTACGATAATGAGGATATTGTTAAGCTTGAAATAACTTCCTTTGTTGAGAACATCAAAGAAAGAATTATAAGGATGCCTAAAGCGAAAACGCAGGAAGCAACTCAATTGGCTGTGGTTTTACAAAATGGTTTATCAAAAGACAGGCAACTAAATATTGTAACACTAATAAAATTATTGCAAGAGCAACTAAATAATGAGTAATAAGGTAAGACATGTAATAGGAATTTCAGGTGGTAAAGACAGTGCTGCGTTAGCTCTATACCTTCATCAGAATTATCCCCAGGTGGATATGGAGTATTATTTCTGTGATACAGGCAAAGAATTGAAAGAAACTTATGACCTTATTGAAAAACTTGACCATGAATTAGGTGGTAATAAAATACAAAAGCTTGAAGCCGCACATAGCAGCCATAAAGACCCTTTCGACCACTTTTTATCTTTGTACAGAGGCTATCTTCCATCTTCCAATGCAAGGTGGTGTACTAAGAAACTAAAGCTTGAACCATTTGAAAGATTTGTTGGTGATGGGCCTGTTATTTCTTATGTAGGTATTAGAGATGATGAAGACAGGGAAGGATACATTTCCAGGAAATCAAATATTCAATCCATTTTTCCTTTTAGAAGAAATATATGGAGCGAAGATGTTATTAATCTGGTTTTAAAAAACTCAAATATTGAGCAGGTAGCCAATCACTATTCTCAAACTGTAAATAAAGAAAAATTACACCGGATATTAGATGTGGTAAATACACCTATTTCTGAAAAACTTGTTCAACGAGAAAAGTTAAAGTCCCTCCATAATCTTGGTATCAAGGATTTCAATAAAGTAGTTTTTGACTTCTTAAAAAATACTGCTTATCCTATTGCTTTAATAGATAATTTTTCCTTACTTGAAAAGGAAAATGGATTAATAAGAAAAGACATTTTTGAGATATTAGAAAACAGCACTGTTGGTGTTCCTAAGTATTACAAAGAAGTAGAGTTTGAACATAACGGCAAAAAGGGAGTATATGCCCGTAGCCGCTCAGGTTGTTTCTTTTGTTTCTTTCAACAACGTGTAGAATGGGTGTGGCTATATGAACAGCATCCTGAATTATTTAAGAAAGCAATGGACTATGAGAAAGAAGGTTATAACTGGGTAGAAGGTGAAACTTTGGAACAGCTTATTGTGCCTGAACGAATTAACAAAATAAAAGAAGATCATATAAAAAAACTTGAAAAGCGCAATAATAACAATTCGCCCTACCTGGTTGATATTTTAGAAGATGAGGAGGCCGAAGGTTGTGCAGCTTGCTTTATTTAAATCAAACGAAATATTAAATGGCATTTGATATTGATTTTGAAGAAAGGGGATTTATTAAAGAGCATATATCCGAATTTCTTCTTTTCCCAGATCATTGGAGTGATCCACTTAATCGCATTGGTATAAATCTTACTTGGAATGAAATTAAATTTGAGATGGATCAATTAAATAACGTCCCTAATAATGAAAAGGGAATTTATTGTTTTGTTGTTAAACCCGTCTTTAATCAATTTTTTGAAACTCGTTATCTGTTTTATATCGGCAAAACAAATAGAAATTTTAGAGTTAGATATAAGGAATATTTAGATGACGCTGCAGGTAAAGGGAAGCCCCGTCCAAAGGTTTACAAGATGCTTAAACTATGGAAAGATTATTTGCACTTTTACTATGCTAACATTCCTAATAATATCCATATAAACAGTTGCGAAATAAATCTTTTAAATAGCTTTATTCCAAAAATTAATACCGATATCCCGAAAGCGAAAATTAAGCCTGAATTAAAAAACATATACGAATGAACAGTTCAATCAAGTTGCCATGCTTAAGAGGGAAAATGGGTGATTGGTTTTATTATGTGTCCTTAATGAGTTTTAAGGAGATTAGTAATAGAGCATCTATGGTTCCTGATATACATAAGAATCAGGAATTAAGCAGGTGGATACAAAGGGAGGTCAGCAACAGGTCAGAAGAAATTGCTGACTATCTGATTGAACAGGAGCAAAGATTTTTTAACTCTATTATTTTTGGAATTTATGGCGGTAAGCCTCAATGGCAGGAATTAGATATTGAAAGTAAGATTGAAACCTTTTCAGAGGAAGAAAAGGAGTATTTTGGAAAAACATTTGGGATTTTAACACTAAGCGGCGGGGAAGAAATTTTTTCAATTGACGGGCAGCATAGAACTAAAGCCATCAAGGAGGCGATAAAAAAACAAAAAAATTTAGAAAACGAAGAAGTCGCTGTTATTTTTGTTGCCCATAGAAAAAGCTTAGAGGGGGAGGTGCGTACACGTAGATTGTTTTCTACTCTAAATAGGTATGCAGTTCCTGTGACAATCAGCGAAATTATCGCATTGGATGAAGAAGATAATTGTGCCATTTTGACCCGGAAACTTATTGAAGAATCAGAATTGTTTAAAGATAAAATCCTGTTTAGTAAAACGAGAAGTTTAAGCCCTCAAAACACTGACTCCTTTACGAATATCGTGCTGCTATACGATATAATAACAATACAATTAACTAATAAAAAGATTTTAAATTTTTCAGTAACAGGATACCCATATGAAAAATATACATCGCGACGCGATAGTGAAGAAAATTTAGCTAAAGAAGGTAAACAAATTGAAGCTTATTTTAAAAAAGTATTTGAGGCAATTCCTTCGTTAAATAAATTCTTTTTCGTCAAGAATCTTGTCAAAAGAGAGGATAAAAAAACAAGCATATTATTCCGCCCCCTTGGACAAATGATAATGTTTTCAATTTTGAAAGTGGCAAAAGAAAATTCAAAATTCAATAAGGCATTAAAATATTTTGCTGACGACACCTTTAATTTAGCAAATCCAATTTGGAAAAATATTTTTGTTGACCCAGAGTTAGGCACATTAAAAACTGAAAAGTCCTTACAGAAATATGCTATTCAATTAATCTTAATACATTTGGGAATTGAAGTTACTCTAACGAAAAAGGATAAGTCAGTATTTGATAATTTCAATTTTAACCCTGCTGATATATGAAATAGTTATTCGCCCAACCCTTGCATAATCTCATTCATGCCTCCGAAATTTAAAATGAAGGACGAGTAAAAATTATCAAAAACGTCTTTTAAATATGTACCAACATCGACTGGCTCTGGCTCGTTTCTTCCTTCTTGCTTTTGTGATATTTCATATCCTCTGTTTTTTGTAATGGTATATAGGAACAATGTGTGGAAATAAACTGATGTATAATATTTCCGATTTGCAATCTCAATTTGTTCCTGATTAGGGTTTTTGTATTTGGATTTAAAGTTCATTAAAACGGTACTTTCCATATTTACAAAAATCCTTTTTAGGTTATCGCCTTCAGCTTCCGGCACCATCGTAGTTTTAAATTCCATCTGCATAGAAGTAGCTTGTTCTACATCATCCCAGCTAACAGAGTCAGCACCTTTATCTTCTTTTTTCTGATAGGCAAAAATTAAAGGCGGCAATCCTAACGGCTCATTGCTTTCATCCTGTTTAGGTATCTTTTCCTTTGGCTTTTCATTATCTGCAACCTTTACCCATAACATTTCTTCAAAGTCATTTCCAGGATTAGAAAGAGAAATTTTTACTTTTATATTATCTCCAACTTTCAATTCATTCTTAGGACTCAAGTGAAGTTTTATAAGCCCATTTTGTGGGCTGCTGGTTGCGATGTTAAATAAGTCGCTAATATCTTTTGGCTCACCTTTCTTGTCTCCGCCCTCAATTTCATTATCGTTGATATTTAGCAAACCAATTTTCAATTGGCCAGGTTCCTCAATACGATCAAAATAATCATTCTCAGCATCGGTTTCAAAGCGGATAGTTTTTTCTCCATTCAATGTTATTTTCGCCACGTCTGTTTGGCCATCGGTTTTCGATTTTAGCCGGAAATAAGTAGGAAACCTTTTTGGGTGAAACGGATGTTCGTCATGCTCTTGGTTATTTCTGTCTTTTTTATCTTCTTTTTCCTTTGCCTGTACATCTTGCTTAATATCTAACTTAAATGTTTGAGTTAATAATTTCATCAATTCAGAATCAATTGGCATTGATTTGGTAAAATCTTTAAGCAATTTTTGAGTACTGGCAGAAGTATCAATTTCTACAGCCTGCTTTCTACGTTTTTCGATTTCTGATAACCTGCCATCTGAACGGCTTAGTTCAGTTGCCAAATACCAGCGGAGTTGCTGTGTTTCTTCACCATCTTTTAACCTATCCCTCGAAGCCATAAATAATTCTTTCCTGAATTCATATTTCATATCTGTACAATCCACATGAATCAGTAAGTGGTTTTTAAGAAGATTCAGTTTTAAAGAACGGGTAATAAATTCTGATGTATAATGGCCATGTACTTGTCCGTTAAGAGAAAACAAAACGGCCATACTGTTTCTAAAATATCTATCTTGAATAATTTCCTTTGTTCTTTTCAGGTCATAATCCTTCGCCTTGGTTTTAAATACAAAGCAGGTCACCTTCATTTTTCCAAATAGTTCATCATTAAAATCAAGCGAAAATTTACTTTCCAGATATTCTTCTTCCTCTTTCTGAAGCCGCCTGCGTAATCCATATAAGTCTGTAACTAATACTTTGTTGTTGGGATACCGATGTGCAGTATCTTTTGTGAGAATTGGTAACGCAGGGCTGTAGAGATACTCGTTGATACTCTGGTTTAAATCCTGGGAAAATGCAGAATATCCCTTTGGAAATTGGTAGGAATACATTTTGATTATGGTTCCAGATTTAAACTTTCTATTTTCTAATCCCAAGTCTAACTCAGTTATTGGAAAGGAGGGAATTACCCCATCTATCATCAAATATTCGTACCATGTTTCTTTTGCATGGTCATTTTCTGTTTTTGGATGTTCCCTAATTAATGTAAAACCAAAATCGCCACTATCAAATCTTTTAGATGCAATAAGCTGGTATCTCTTTTTACCACAAAAAACAATTGCTCCGCTACCTCCCATATTATATTTACCCTGAACAAAAAGAATATCATTTTTATTTCCTCTTAACAATGAAAGAAAACTCGACTCAAAATTTTCTGGCTTTTGGCCTTCTCCATTATCATATACTATTACAGAAGTTGGATAACTCTTTGCTGCCTTGGGACCATTACCATCAGCGATTAATTGAATATCTTCTGCCTGAACACGCCGCATAGTCTGTAAGTCCCAATTGTGATTGGGAAAAAATCTTTCTATTGCTTCATCCATTGATTGAGGAGATTCGTCCGATTTTGGGTCAATACCTAATTCGTAACACTTCTTTGTAAGGATTGCATCTATGGAATTAGTAACCTTTTCAATAATGGCTGCAACAGGATTGGATTGTTGATTTTTAACTACCCCATAATTACTGAAATTACCACCAAGTGGCTTCCAATTTTCCACTTTGAAAATATCAGGATTAGCAATTACAAATGTGTGAAGTTCATCTTCATCTTTTGCCGAGAAAATTATCTCAAAAATTTCATAATAATTCATATGTCTAATGGTTAAAGTTTTTTTTTAGGAAAGAAAAGTAACAATTTTAATGTATTTCGGCCAGCAACCAGCAAAGCTATTGGCTCTCCACAATCGTCAGTAAAGGTCTTCGCTCCACTTCATTCCACTTGCCTCCGGTTTCAGCAAAAAAATCTCCACCTGCATGTTGGCTTTTTGATATTTATATCAGGTAGTATTTTTTTGCTAAAAACCTTGACTTCCTTCCACGCTTCTAATATGGGTTGCTTAAGCTGGCCAAATTCTCATTTTGTGCCGATTCATTCATTTTAAAAAGAAGATTATGCAACACTCACAACAGTTACGAAACATCATGGTTATTTAATGGGAGATACAAAAAAAGAAAAAATGTATACGTTCCAAAGCCCTGCAATCCGCCTGGGCAATCACTCAAAACGAGGACATCACTATTTACTACCTGGTAAAAAACACAGCCATGAAAGATATCCCAACAAGGTAAAACCCTATATGCTATCCTTATTCAAACAGTAAACAATCATTTTTTAATATTTAAAAACAAACGCTATGGTACTCATTGGCAGATTAACAAAAGATGCAGTTGTAGCACAACTGAAAAACGACAGGCAAGTGGTAAACTTTACCCTTGCAGTAAATGACAATTACAAACCAAAAGGCAGTGAAAAATGGGAAACCATTACAAGCTATTTTAACTGTGCTTATTGGATCAGCGCAAAAGTGGCTGAACGATTAAAGAAAGGCAACTTGGTGGAGATTACCGGAAGGGCATATGTCAATGCCTACAAGGACATGCAGGGTGAAGCAAAGGCAAGCCTTAATTGTCATGTGGATTCAATCAAAGTTCATCAGCAGATGCAGCGTAGTGATGTTAAGTCTCCAACCGAAAAGAAAGAGAAGGTTGAAGAAGACTTACCGTTCTGATGCTCAAGACCCGGAAAGCTCCCAAACAGTAAGGTTTGGGAGCTTGGGTTGAATGCAGTTGTAGCTGGTAGAAATAATACAGACAATAAATATTTTTTTAGGAATAATATACATGCTATTGCATTTCTGATTTTTAGAAATTATATTAGAGTACGCTTATTTTAATATCGACTTCCGGAAATTAATTAAACGCTTTCCCTTTTACAAACCTTAAAACATCTACAATGGAAATGATTATCATTATTCTAGTTATCCTCACAATTGTTTGGGTAGTCATCCGCATGAGTAATACTGTTCTTGAAGTGCGGGGTCACTGGCAGCATTACTTTGACGGTCTTCAGTTTTCTTCAAAAGAGTTCTATAAAACAATTGAAGCAACCGTACAAGCAAAAGAAATTCCTCAGGTGAGTACGTCCCGTATCAATTACAGCGAAGGAGGGATGCTGTCTGCAAACAGAGAGTACCTGCGAATTTCAAGAGGTAAGATCGTATTCGATATCTGCGCCGCACCCTTTGCCAAAGGGTTCTTCATCTCCTTCTGGCAGGGTGATTTACCGGATTTGATGTTGATTATTATTTCCTCCATCCCATTCATAGGTAAAGGCATGGCACAGAGCTATGCGAATAAAACCTATTACCAGCAGGATACGGAAGCAATGTTTGCCAGTGCTGTTCATCAAGGTGTTCTGGATGCCATTGATGAAATGACAAATACACATGGTATTCGCCAACTCTCAGAAATGGAAAGGACATTCCATAATAAGAAGTGATATGCAACCTATACTTTCTGAACAGTTAACCATTCAATTTTATGAGTGGGAGGCAAGGGGACGGGGATGGATAACTGCTCCCTATCCGGTTGACCTCGAACCACCCTTTGAACCATTCTTTTCTCATCAGGTACCAGCCATGTTTGTTGATGATGGTAAACGACCAACAATCTTAAGTAGTATTGCTAACTTATTTCGCAATAAACAGGAACCAGTTGTACAAGAAATAGAGGAAGTGCCAGAGATCATTCCATTTCCACTGGAAGACGATAGTGACTTGTATGCCTTGCGCCTGTTGCTTCCTGTAAGCTTTCAGACAAAGGGGGCTGAAACAGAACGGCTTCTGTTGGCGCTTCTGCAAACGCATTCTTTGCTAAGTTTTGAAATTACCGGAACACCTGCCGACATCTATATTCAAATAGTTTGCCGAGTACAGGATGCCCCTCATGTCAGAAGTCATATAAATGCCTATTTTCCGGCCTGTGTCATTGAACAAACCAATGAAGCACTAGATAGTATCATTCGAGCTGAAAAACTGACGTACATTGTTGAGTTTGGTCTAAAGGATGAATGGATGCGTCCCATTAGTCAAACAGAACGGTTTGAGTTGGATCCATTTATTGGTATCTGTGCAGTCATGGAACAATTGGAAGCAGGGGAACAGGCAACCATGCAAATTCTGTTTTCGGGTACACAGAATAGCTGGCATGGCAGCGTCATGCGTGCTGTAACCGATGGCAGGGGTGATTCTTTTTTTGCCGATGCCCCCGAAATGGTTTTAATGGCACAGGAAAAATGCAGCTCCCCGTTTGTAGCCGTGACCATACGCACCATTTGCCAAAGTTCTACAGAGGAACGGTCAGCTCATATCGCTACCTATCTTTCCCAATCAGTCATTACTATGTCTCATTCATCCGGCAACAGCCTGATTCCACTTGGAATGGATGGATATAGTTTTGAAGAACGGGTCGAGTCGGTGGTATTGCGGCAATCACAACGTTTAGGTATGTTATTTAATATTCGGGAATTGGCCACGTTTGTTCATCTACCCTCTGCATCCATACAATCCCAAAAACTTAAAAGGGATACTATGAAAACAAAAGCAGTTCCATCCATAGCACTGAACCATGAACTCGTACTGGGTACCAACATCCACCAGGGGGTCATAAAGAATGCAACACTTTCATCTGTTCAAAGACTGAAACACATGCATGTGATCGGTGCAACCGGAACAGGCAAATCAACCTTTCTCTTGAACCTCATTATACAGGACATTACTCAGGGTAAGGGTATTGCAGTGCTTGATCCACATGGTGACCTGGTAGAAAGTATTCTTACCTATATACCAGAACACCGCATAAAAGATGTCGTTATAATCGACCCATCGGACAGTGATTTCCCGGTAGGCTTTAATATCCTTACTGCCCATTCTGAAATTGAAAAGGATATCCTTTCTTCTGATCTCGTGGCCGCCTTCAAAAGGTTGTCTACCAGCTGGGGGGATCAGATGAATTCAGTTTTCGGGAATGCTATTTTGGCTTTTCTTGAAAGTACACAAGGCGGTACATTACTGGAATTGAGAAGATTCCTGATTGAAAAAGAATTCAGGGATACATTTCTAAAAAAAGTAACTGATCCAAGTATTGTGTATTACTGGCAGAAGGAATACCCCATCCTTAAAAGCAGTTCCATTGGTCCTATCCTCACCCGGCTTGATACTTTCCTCCGCCCAAAAGTAATTCGCAACATGGTGGCCCAAAACAAAAGTCTTGATTTTGAAAACCTGCTAGATACACAAAAGATTGTACTTGTTAAACTCTCCCAGGGACTGATCGGAACAGAGAACAGTTACCTGCTGGGAACTTTCGTGGTATCAAAGATTCACCAGGCAGCGATGGCAAGACAGGCTAAAGCTAAAGAAAACCGGAATGATTTCTTTGTGTATATCGATGAATTTCAAAACTTCATAACTCCCTCCATGTCTTCTATTCTCTCCGGTGCCCGAAAATATCATGTAGGATTAATTCTGGCACACCAGGACATGCAGCAACTGACCAAATATGATACGGAGCTGGCAAGTTCCGTATTGGCCAATGCTGCAACCAGGGTATGCTTCCGGGTGGGGGATACAGATGCCAGAAAGTTTGAAGATGGCTTCTCCTATTTCAAAGCCCCTGATTTGCAGAACCTGGGCATTGGGGAAGCCATCGTGAAAATTGATAAACCGGAAAATGATTTTTCACTGACTTCCACTCCGCTACCGGTATCCGAAATACCAACGGATGTTAAGAATGCCATTATCAATCATTCAAGAACCACTTATGGAACAGCAAAAGAAACAGTCGAGAAAATAGTAGCAGAAAGTCTGCAGGTTTTTTATTCCCCTGAAAAGAAAGAAGCAACTACTAAACCTATACAAACAGAGAAAATAACAGCACAAGATATACTACAACCCCAACCTCAAAATAAACCTGTTGAAGTACAAACAACCTTTTTTCAGGAAAATGAAAAGGTGGAGGTTTCAAAAAATCCTGATCAAAGAAAAAATGAAAGTCACCACCGGTATTTGCAGACCCTCATTAAGAAAATAGCAGAAGACAAAGGGTATACTGCGGGGCTTGAAATACAATTACCAGATGGCACTGGACAGGTTGATATACTTCTTACAAAAGGAAACATTACCATCGCTATTGAAATCTCCAACACAACAGAAGCTGATTGGGAAATGCATAATATTTCAAAATGTCTTGCGGCTAACTATGACGTAGTAATATCCGTTTCTGAAGATCAAAAGCAGTTGGAAAAGATTAAGAAAAAATGCCTGACTGGTATTTCTGGTTTTGAAAAACATACCGTACACTTTTTTACTCCTGATGCACTTTTTATGTTTTTAAATGATTCAGTAAAAGAAGAGATGCCACAGGAAACAGTGATGAAAGGATACCGGGTGAAAGTTTCGTATGATGCAGTGACCAAAGAAGAGATGGATCGGAAGCGGGCATCGGTTGCTCAGGTAGTGATGAACTCATTGAAGAGGCTTAAAAAAAAGGATTAGATGAATTATAAATTCATAAAAAAATTTGCTAAATACATTAGCCTTTCTTTTATCTTTTTTGTAACTTTAAGGAAACAAAATTTGTATGGAAACAAATAAAAATGTCGGAATTTGGATTCGGGTCTCTACTGAAATGCAGGTTGAATCTGAGAGTCCAATGCATCATGAAAAACGTGGCAAATTATACGCGGAGGCAAAGGGGTGGACTGTTGTTGAAGTATATCGGCTTGAGGCAGTAAGCGGAAAGTCTGTGATGGAACATCCGGAAGCAAAACGTATGATTGAAGACGTGAAAAAAGGAAAGATTTCCGGACTGATTTTTTCTAAATTGGCTCGTCTTGCCCGTAACACAAAAGAGTTATTAGATTTTGCAGAGCTATTTAAAAAATATGATGCCGACCTCATTTCTTTAGCTGAAAGTATTGATACATCAACACCTGCCGGACGATTGTTCTATACCATGATTGCTGCGATGGCAACCTGGGAAAGGGAAGAAATTGCAGATCGGATTGCTGCATCTGTTCCCATAAGGGCAAAGCTTGGTAAACCTCTTTCAGCTCAGACATCATTAGGATATAAATGGGTGAATAAGGAGTTTATCATTGATGAAAAAGAAGCTCCCATAAGAAAACTTCTCTATGAAACGTTTGTAAAAACAAAACGAAAAAAAGCTACAGCAAGGGAATTAAATGAAATGGGATACCGAACCAGAAATGGTTCTTTATTTTCGCATTCAACCATTGCCCGGTTACTTCGTGATACAACAGCCAAAGGGGTAAGATTAGCCAATTATACTACAGGCAAAAAGGATAAGAATGGTTCAAGGATTAAGCCTGAAAGCGAATGGGTGTATTCCACCTGCCCGGCTATTGTATCCGAGGAGCTTTGGAATGAATGTAATACGATCTTAAATCAACAGTTAGCCAAGTTAAATAAACCTGGGCCTAAAACCGTTCACCTTCTTTCCGGCTATTTACATTGCTCTTGTGGCAGTAAAATGTATGTGTATCATAAAGATAAGTATCCTACCTATCGGTGTAAGCCTTGTAAAACTAAAGTACAGGTTGATGATATTGATTCAATCTTTCATGAACAGTTGAAAACATTTCTCTTTACCGAAATAGATTTGAATGATTATCTTTCAAAATCAAACCATGAATTATTTGAAAAGGAAAACCTACTTAATTTGAATCGGGAAATCCTGCAAAAAATTCGTAAGAAAATGGATGAATTAGTTTTATTGAGATTGGATGGAGAATTGAATAAGGAATCTTTCGCAATACAATTTAAACCTTTGGAAAACCAGAGAGAACAAATGGAAAATCTTTTGCCGGAATTAGAAGCCGAAATTGACTTTACCAAAATTCAAAACATCTCTGCTGATACAGCTCTTTTGGAAGCTAGGGATTTATACAATAAGTGGGGAACAATGCCCTTTGATGAGAAAAGATCAATAATCGAGATTATCACAGACAAAATAACAATTGATAATCAAAGCATTAATATTGAACTCTCATACCTCCCCACACCATCCCTTTCCCAAAATGCTGGAAAAAGTGACTACAGCACACACAATATGGACCTGGCGTTATCGTAGGTATCAGGTATGCAACGTATCTTATCTCCTTTATTCATCATGGAATAAAAGAGATTGACAAGATTGATACAAACCTTGATGAAATTATTGCTGAAAATGTAACTGCAGAAATTGAGACCGTATCGGAAACAGAACGATCCTTATTGAAAATATTAAATTTATGGAACGGCTTAAGTGAATTAGTACCATTGGGTGATAAATGGAGAGGCGGTACCATGATGCTGCAATCTGCAGACAAAAGCCTTAAGCCAAAGGAGATACCTATTGAAGATTTTTTCCACAAAATTGTTATGCTTAGAGACAGATTGCGGGTTTTGGAACAAAATATCAATAGCAACAAAAAACTAAGTGATGAAGAAAAGGTAAATATCCAGCAATATATTACCCGATGCTATGGGTCACTTACCACATTTAATGTGCTGTTTAAAAATAACAATCAGGTGTTTGTTGGTGATAAAGGAACTAAGGAAGATTAATATATTTCGGGTAATAATTTCAATATCTTGTGTTCACCACAACCGCTGACATGCCATCATTTTTTAAAAGTTTATATGTACAGGTTTTAATTGCTATTTTTATTGGAGTGGCACTTGGACATTACTATCCCTCATTCGGCATACAGTTAAAGCCATTAGGTGATGGTTTTATACGGCTTATAAAAATGATGATTGCTCCTATCATTTTTTGTACAATCGTAACCGGTATTGCCAATATGCAGGATACCAAAAAAGTAGGAAGGGTAGGATTGAAAGCATTGTTATATTTTGAAGTAGTTACCACTTTGGCATTGATTATTGGATTGATTGTAATTAATTTATTAAAGCCAGGCGTTGGAATGCATGTAAACCTAACTACGCTGGATGCAAAACCGGTAGAAGCATACATCGCTCAAAGTAAAAACCAAACCGTTTTGGATTTTATTTTAAACATTATTCCTGAAAATATTGTGAATGCATTATCCAACAGTAATTTACTGCAGGTACTTTTCTTTTCAGTTTTATTAGGTATTGCGTTATCGAAAATTAAAGAAAAGGCTACACCTCTTTTAAAAGGTATTCAATCTTTGGAAGATGCCTTATTTGCCATTATAAAAATAATTATGAAACTGGCTCCAATTGGGGCTTTAGGGGCAATGGCTTTTACTATCGGTAAATATGGCCTGGGTTCGTTAACCTCATTGGGGCAATTGATGGGTTCATTTTATATTACCTGTTTTTTATTTATCATACTTATATTAGGCGGTATTTTAAAATTGGCAGGCTTCAATATTTTCAGACTTTTAAAATTCATTAAGGAAGAGCTGCTGGTTGTGTTAGGTACTTCTTCATCGGAAGCTGCATTGCCAAGCCTGATAAATAAATTAGAAAAAATCGGATGCTCAGAGCCTGTGGTGGGTTTGGTGGTTCCTACGGGATACTCTTTTAATCTGGATGGAACATCTATCTACCTCACTATGGCAGCAGTATTTTTAGCGCAGGCAACGGATACGCCTTTGGATATTACACACCAGGTTTCTCTATTGATGATTTTATTGCTTACCTCTAAAGGGGCAGCCGGAGTTACAGGAAGTGGCTTTATTACATTGGCAGCTACATTGCCCGCCGTAGGGCACATACCTGTTGCCGCCATTGCATTGATTTTAGGTATCGACAGATTTATGAGTGAAGGAAGGGCAATCACCAATATAATTGGGAATGCGGTTGCAACAATAGTTGTAGCTAAGTGGGAAAAAGAAATTGATATGAATGTTGCGAAGGAAGCAATTGGATAATTAAAGATCGCTATAAATTAATAGGTAGTTCAAAACAAGTATTTATGCAAAAATCACTTTTCCTGCTGTCACTATTTGCGGCTCCGTTTTTTTTACAAGCCCAGTCTTATAAAAAACTACATAACAAAGCAATTTTAATAGACACACACAATGATATTCCAAGTGCTGCCATTGAAAAATTGGTACAATTCGATACTGATTTAAAAGGTAAAACACATTCTGATCTCAACAGGATGAAAGCAGGTGGCGTTGATGTTCAAATATTCTCCATCTTCTGTGGCCCCGAGCAACAGCAACCTTACAGCTTTGCCAATCGTGAAATTGATTCGGTTTATGAATGGACAAGACGGAACCCGGATAAAATGATGATTGTAAAAACACCAACTCAATTGCATGAAGCATTAAAACAAAAAAAATTAGCTGCCATGGTAGGTGTGGAGGGTGGCCATATGATTGAAGATAAATTGGAAAACCTGGATAGACTTTTTGAAAGAGGAACCAGGTACATGACACTTACCTGGAACAATTCAACATCCTGGGCAACATCTGCTAAAGATGAAACTGAAAAAAAAGATTCTCTTTTACACAAAGGATTAACTGCATTTGGTAAGCAGGTGGTAAAACGAATGAATGAACTGGGGATGATTGTAGATGTTAGTCATGTAGGTGAACAAACTTTTTGGGATGCTATTAATACAACTACCAAACCTGTAATTGCATCGCACAGTTGTGTATGGAATTTATGTCCCCATAGAAGAAACTTAAAGGATGATCAGATTAAGGCAATAGGTAAAAACGGGGGCGTTATTCATTTAAATTTTTATGCAGGATTTATTGATAGTAACTATGAAAAAAGTGCCGCTGTTTTTCTTGCAAAACATAAAGCAGAGATAGATGAAATGATTGTCAATAAAGCACAGCCTGATTATGCCAAAATAATAATTTTTGAAAAGTATCCCCTGGAAGTGGCATCTTTCCGTCCACCACTTTCTTTATTACTCAATCACCTGGATTATATTGTACAGCTAATAGGTATTGATCATGTAGGAATTGGTTCCGATTTTGATGGAATAGAAACACCGCCCAAAGAATTAAATGGCGTTGAGGATTTTCCATTACTTACAAAAGCATTACTGCAAAGGGGTTACAGTAAAAAAGACATCCGGAAAATATTGGGAGAAAATTTTTTAAGAGTATTTGAAGCCAATACTGTAAAATAAAAGCTACTGCCTTTAGTGCATGTTAAAATAAACCTTTAGATTCGCAAATCATCTCCCTATATAAAAACGAACCATTAATCTTTATGCCCTGTAGGCTAAATTTGGCTTGTTTATAATACTTACCATTTCTGTTTTTAACCACATTTTAAAAAATAACATTCAATACATTGTCTGTTCCAGTAATCAATAATGACCATTATGGCTGAGGATTAGAACCGTGGTCTCTATCTTGGAAGGGCTTACAAATAACCCATTTTTATTCTTGCAACAATTCGTTCCACTTGGTTAATCAATCAACAAAATAAGCCGAAGGTTTTTTATAAAAAAAATGAATAAACTTTTTACTATCATTTTAATTTTAATTGCTACCCATACTAATGGACAGTTCATTGATTTTTCAAGAGCAAATGCTTACCATGCCTTTTTTGTAGAAACAGATGCCTTTGATTCTTCTTATTTAACGGTTCTTGCAAATGCATATGAAAGGGTACTATTTAGGGTAGCTGATAATGGTATTGGAAAACAAATTAATGCTACGCCAAAAGGAACGGGCTTTGGAACAGAGTTGGTAAATTTACTGTGCAACAGCTGGAAGGCAGGCTTACGGCAAATACCAGCAATGGAACCGCTATTTCTATACATTTTAAAAACACAATCACTCATTAATGGATACGTTGATTAAAATTTTGGTGGTGGAAGATGAAATGATAATTGCTGCAAAAATATCCATGCAATTGACCAGTCTTGGCTATGAAGTAACAGGAATATTGCCCCGTGGTGAAGATGCCATACAGCATGTAAAAGAAAATAAACCTGATATTATTTTGCTTGATATTAATCTCAAAGGCAAGTTGGACGGTATAGAAACAGCCCTTCAAATACAACAATTTGCCCAAATACCAATTATTTACCTTACGGCAAATTCAGATGAAGCTACTTTTAACAGGGCTAAACCCACAAAGCCTTATGCCTTTATTTCAAAGCCTTTTAAACAGCTCGATCTGCAACGTGCCATAGAACTTACTATCAGTCGTATGGCAGAAAATGCCACCGGTATCAATAATGAAAGTACTGCAGGTGAAGAGCAGCCATTTATTTTAAGCGACCGCATTTTTGTGCGCTATAAAGAAAAAATGATAAAAATTATGCTGGCAGATATTCTTTACATGGAAGCCGACCGCAACTATAGCCGTATTTTTACCAGCAGCCGGGAATATGTTTTATCAATACCCCTCAAAAGCATAGAAGAAAAGATGTCCATGCAATTGTTCATGCGCATTCACCGTTCTTACCTTATTAATATTACCCATGTGGATGAAGTAGCCGAAAACCATGTGATAATAGCAAAAAAAAGTGTACCGATTGGCACAGGTATGAGAGAACAATTGATGCACCGGATAAAGACTTTATAATAGGAGTTACCTGTAATAATAAAAACTCCGGTAATAGCAAAATAAAATAGTAGGGTTTTAAAAAGAACCACGTGATTCAAAAACCGGGGAAAGTAATATGAAATTTTTTTTTCAGCTTATCGTTATATTTTTTTTGTTACAGCATACTGGCTATGCTCAAAAACAAAACCAGGAACGGATAGATTCTTTGCTTACTGAATTATCAAAAGCAACAGAAGATACTACAAAGCTTTCTTTGCTGGGCGATATTATGTATGCCCATGTTTACTATAAACCTCATGAAGGATTAACCTACCAAAAAACGGCAATAGAATTGGCACAAAAAATCAACTGGCCAATTGGTACCGCCAAAATAAAAGATAAAATTGGGCGGCTTAACTGGCGGTTAGGTAATTTTTCTGAGGCTTTAAAATACCATACCGAAGCATTTAACATTTACGAAAAGGCCGCTAACAAATATAAAAATTATGTACTTGTAGAGATAGCACAGGATTACCTGGATGACGGAAAGCTTACGGAGGCAGAATCATACCTGTTAAAATCTTTAAAGTTATGCGAAGGTATAGGCGATAAAAAAACGATGGTAAAAGCCTATGATATATTAGTGTATTTGTATAATATTCAGGGTAATACCGACGAGATGACAAAAATGATCTACGCATATTTGAAAGTAAGCGAAGAGCTGGGAGATAAACAATCAATGATGAATGCTGCTTATACTTCAGCCGTCTATTTTCAGTCTATCGGAAACAATATGGAGGGACTAAAATATTTTAAGCAAGCATTAAAGGCTGCAACAGAAACAGGCGATAAAATTGCACAGACTCACTTTAACTCTTACATTGGGGGCCTTTACAACAACCTTGGTAATTTTAACGAAGCACAGCACTACTATGCTGCTGCACTCAGGTTAGCTGGTGAATCAGGAGATGCAAAGATGCTTGCAGATGCACACCAGAATATGGGAAATTTATCTCAGTCACAAAAAAACTTTGCAGAAGCAATCAGTCATTATCGAATTGCTACAGCTAAGTACAAATCAATAACCTATAAAGAGGGCCTTGCAATTATATATTACAAAATGGGTATTACCTATACCAGTGCAAAAAAATATGAACAGGCAACAAAATCCTTTGATAGTTCTAAAGCCTACTATGATAATTTAAACAGTAAATTATTATCAATGGGTGATTATTATGCCGGCAGAGAAAAGCTGGCCGCTGCTACCCGAAACTGGGAAGGGGCTTATGAGAATTATAAACAATTTGTGATTATTAAAGATAGTGCCTTCAATAAAGAATCGCTACAAAAATTGGTGTCTTCGCAAATGCAGTATGATGCTGATAAAAAGGAAACCGCTGCAAAAGCAGCACAGGAAAAAAAAGATGTAAGGGCGCAGGAAGAAATGAAGCACCAACGTAACATAAGAAACGCTGCTTTTGCCTTACTGGTAGTAGTGCTGTTATTCTCAGGCGTAGTTTTTCGACAGCGAAACAAAATAGCCAAAGAAAAAAAACGCAGCGACCTGCTCTTAATGGATAAGGAACTATTGCTAAAAGAAATACACCACCGGGTAAAAAATAACCTGGAAGTCGTTAGTAGTTTACTAGCCCTTCAAAGTGCGCAAATAGATGATCCCAATACTAAAGATGCAATGCTTGCCGGACAAAACAGGGTACACTCCATCGGTATTGTGCACCAGAAATTATACCAGGGCACTAACCTGGGTGCTATTGAAATGAAAGACTATTTTATCAACCTGAGTGAAAGCATATTGGATTCTTTTGGTGCAGAAGGAAAAGTAAATATTGAATTTGCAATGGAAAAATTAAACCTCGATATAGATATGGCTGTACCGCTCGGTTTAATTGTAAATGAATTACTAACCAATACACTCAAGTATGCTTTTCCCGATAAACGAAATGGATCAGTACGCATAAAATTAGAAAAACGAACAAGTGATATTTTACATCTGGAGGTTTCAGATAATGGCGTTGGCAAATCCGGCGAAACCAAGGGTACTGGTTTTGGCGGTCAATTAATATCGTTGCTTACAAGTCAATTGAATGGTAAAATGACGGAAGACCAGAAAAATGGCACCAGCGTTTTCTTTGATTTTAAACTGGAGAAAGTGGCGTGATAAATTGTTGCACCCGCCCTTTGCAACTACCCGCTGATTGTATTGTGTAAGCTACCGAACATTCAATAATAAACCGATCACTCAGTAGTAATTTTCCGGGCCGCCCCAATCCCCCGGTAAATATTTCCCTCCCTTCGGACAGTCGTAGACACTGTTCGTCCTCACCCGCTTGCATTTATTGATTGTAAGTAGTAGGTTTATCAAAATAGTTATTTTCAAAAAACATAAAACTCTTACAATGAAAAAGAATCATTTCCTTCTGTTGGCTGCTGCGTTTGCAACAACAGGTTTTTTATCTGTAGGCTGCAACAATACAGCCCCGGTAAAAGAAGAAGCAAAAACAGAAACCGCAGCAATAGTTAATGCAGCAGTTACTAATCCCAACTTTGAAATTGCCCCGCTTGAATATGCTGAGTTAGCCGAAAAGGCTACTAATCATATTGCCAAATTTGAATTTGATGTATGGGGAGATATGCTTGCCGATAATGTGGTGTACACATTCCCTGATGGCGATGTGGACACCCGTACAAAACTGGAAGGTAAGGCCAATGTTGTAGGCTGGTGGAAAAGCTGGAAAGAAAAATCAGGCGTGGAATCTATGAGCATGAGTGAGTTTAATCACTTTCCACTAAACGTAACCGGGGAGCCCAAAGGCGGCGCATTAAAAGGCGTATATGACTTTGCTTATTTCTCTAACAAAATGGTTTTTGGAGGAAAACCTGTTTCCCTGCGAATGAACTTCATTACCCATTTTAACGCTGAGAAAAAAATAGACCGCTATATTACTTACTACGACAGAAGTGTAATTATAAAGGCAACAGGCAAGAATATATTGGAAGAATTAAAAACAAAAAAATAAGTAACCCTTATCCAATGGTTCAGCAGCCTGTAGATATTTTCGGGCTGCTGTTTTTTAAACAAAAGAAGTAACAGTAAAGGCAACGGACTAAACGATTTATTAATAGTGCATAAGTCTGAAATATGAAATAGCAAGTATCACCAATGTCCTTTTTGTTAAGCAGGATAAAGATTTACTTTACTGATTTAATTTTGTAGGTTCACACAACTAATATTAGCAGAGCATTTAGTGCTTTCACTCTTAAAATAAGCGGCACACAACTGGCAGTGCATAAAGCTAATTATATATTCTAGAGCTGCTTACCCTATAAAATTGATCTCAATTACTCTCCGTTCATTTGAAGCTATGCTAATTTACAGGTAGGAGGAAATCCCCTAAATTTTATCAACATTTAAAAATGATGTATGAAAAAGTATAACCAATATTTTAGCGCTTTCTATATTATCGCTGTGCTTTTTATCAGTACAATAAATAGTAAAACTTACGGTCAGTATATTGTTAAGGGCTCCATCTCAGGAGTCGTTATTGATACTGCAGGAAAAGCTTTATACAACGTATCTGTCACTTTACAAAGAGTAAGAGATTCAGCATTGGTAAAGGGAGTTATTAGTAATACATCAGGTAAATATGAATTCAATAATATTGCTGCCGGTAACTATTTCATTAGTGCCTCATTGCTTGGATATACAAACAGCTTTACGCCATCTTTTACTATTGATGAGGCCAATCAAAAATTAGCAATGCCTGTTTTAAAATTAATTCATTCAAATGCAAGGCTTGATGAAGTTACCATCATTGCAAAAAAGCCACTGTTTGAGCAAAAAATTGATAGAATGATTATTAATGTGGCCAATAGCATTACCTCGGCAGGCGGCACTGCACTGGAGGTTTTGGAGCGTTCGCCGGGTATAATGGTCAATCAACAAAGTAGTACCATTTCTATGAACGGAAAAGATGGGGTCGTGGTAATGATTAATGGTAAAATAAACCGGATGCCTATGTCGGCTGTAGTTCAAATGCTGGCAAGTATGAGCGCCAATAATATCGAAAAAATTGAATTGATTACAACACCACCTGCCAACTTTGATGCAGAGGGAAATGCAGGCTATATAAATATTGTGCTTAAAGCTAATACGCAATACGGCACCAATGGCTCCTATTCCATTACCGGCGGGTATAGCAAGGGAGAAAAAACAGAAGGTAGCTTAAACTTTAATAGCAGAAAAAATAAAATTAATTTATACGGAGATTTTTCTTTGGCAAGAACACATTCGCAACAAATATTTGAATTTTATCACAAAATAAATAATAGGGGAGATACAACAGAAACTTCTTCTATTGCTAACAGAGATTTTGTTCGTTTATTCTACGCAGGCAAATTGGGTATGGACTATGAGATTAATAAAAAAACAATTATTGGTGCGTTTATTTCCGGCTACGACAACAGGTTTACAAATAACTCCAATAATACCACTGTAATTACAACCAATCAAAAACTGGATAGCTCCCTTACAATTATTAATGATGAAATAAATAGCTGGTCCAATCTTTCAGCCAATATAAATCTGCAACACAATTATACTGCCGATGAAAAAATTTCTATTAATGCAAACTATGATTATTATAACAACAATAACCCAAACAAATACTTAAATTCATTTTATGACAAACATGGAAATTTTTTAGCCGATCAATACCTGTTGAGCAGCAAAAAAACACCTATCAGTGTGTGGGTTGCAACCATTGATTATTCTAAAAAATTATCAGCAAAAATAAATATCGATGCAGGAGTTAAAAGCACTTTATCCAGGTTTAAAAACATTGTAGAAATAGACACGTTGATAAACAATATCATCCACATAAATAAATCACTTTCTGAAAAATATAACTTAAATGAAAACATCAATGCCGCCTATGCTGCTTTAAGTATTTCTGCAAATGATAAAACAAGTATAAAGGCTGGCTTACGGTATGAATATACGGTTTCAAATTTAGGCTCTCAGCTGCAAAAAAATATTGTAGACCGACAATATGGGAATTTATTTCCCAGCTTTTTTCTATCTCGTACTATCAATGAAAAAAATGCAGTAAACCTTTCCTATAGCAGGCGAATTACCAGGCCTACTTTTAATGATATGGCTCCATTTCTCATATTTATAGATCCCTATACATTTTTTTCCGGCAACCCGGCACTGCAACCATCCATTGCTGATGTAATTGGTGCTTCGTATATTTTTAAAAAGAAAATATTATCGGTTTCCTATACTTATGAAGCAAATCCAATAACAAATTTTTCCCCTAAAGTAGACTCAGTTACAAACATTCAAACACTTGCTGCAGATAACCAGCATTACAAAAAAACCTTTTCTGTATCGCTTTCATTGCCATTTACCATTAATAAATGGTGGAGCATGCAAAATAACCTGTCTGCGGTATGGCAAAATTTGAATGCAATTATCTATAAGTCATTTGTAGAGATTAAGCAGGAGAATTTTTCTATTTCATCAACGCAAAGTTTTACGCTCCCTAAAAATCTTTCATTGGAACTTTCCGGTAATTATAACTCAAAGGGATTGTTTGGTATCTACAAAGTGCAGCCCAATGGAGCGCTTAATGTGGGCATACAAAAAAAGCTGGTGAAGCAGCGATCTACAATACGCTTTAATGCTTTCAATATTTTAAACACAATGGTTTTTAAGCCTGCTGTTAATTTACCTGAGCAAAACCTGGTAGCAAGTGGAAGGCTGATATTCTCTTATCCTGCTTTCCGACTAACATTTTCTCACAACTTTGGAAGCGATAAAGTGAAACAAAAAAGGGATCGTTCAACAGGTGCTGAAGAAGAAAAAGATCGGGTGCAATAAAAACTAATTTTTTTAATTGCTTTTAATTGTGCCTGCGGAATTTTATTGAAAGCAGCAACAAAAAGATACCGTTTTATATTATCCTGATTCAAAGAAAAATAGTGACTCAATTGTTTATAAAAAACAAACACATGCAAACCTTAACAACCATCAACAGCCCCATTAAAGGCAAAAGAATAAAATCCATTGATTTGCTAAGAGGCATCATTATGGTGATTATGGCGCTGGATCACACTCGTGATTTTTTTCATTATGCTGCCTATTCAGATGATCCACTAAACCTTGCTACTACCACGCCAATATTGTATTTAACCAGATGGATCACTAATTTATGTGCGCCCACTTTTGTATTTCTTGCAGGTACTTCCGCATGGCTGCAAAGCCAGCGTAAAACAACAAAGGAGCTCAGCAAATTTTTAATAACCCGTGGCCTGTGGTTGGTGCTGGTAGATTTAACTGTAATGACGCTGGGCATTTTGGCTGATATCCATTTTGGTGTTTTTGTGCTGCAAACAATCTGGTCAATTGGTATCAGCATGGCCTTCCTTGGTTTAATGATCTGGCTGCCGTTTAATGCAATATTATTTACCGGGTTGCTGATTGTATTCGGTCACAATACTTTGGATTATATAGAAAAAAATCATATTGGGCAATTCCCCTTGTGGTGGTCTATGCTTCATGTACGTGCCATACACCCGCTCTGGGGAAATCACCAGTTATTTGTAGTGTATCCATTTCTTTCATGGAGTGGTTTAATGATGCTGGGCTATTGTTGCGGTAAAATATTTACACAGTTTGAAGCGACAAAGCGAAATAAAATTTTAGGGTGGCTTGGCATAAGCCTGCTCGTATTTTTTGCAGTATTAAGGGCAGCCAATTCATATGGCAATCCGTTCCAATGGTCGCATCAAAAAAATGTATTGTACACATTCTTTTCTTTTATGGATGTATTTAAATATCCGCCGTCGCTGTTGTATATGTGTGTAACTATTGGACCGGGATTGATTTTTCTGGCATTAATAAAAAATACACAAAGCCGCTTTGCAAAAATCATGATTGTGTATGGCCGTGTGCCGTTGTTTTTTTATATCCTGCATTTTTATGTATTGCATATCCTTGCAATCATTTTTTTTATTTCCAGAGGACATACGCTTACAGAAGGTATGATAGGCATAAAGGGATTTCCGTTCAGGTTTTTAATTCCCGGTGAAGGTTACAGCCTGTGGGTAGTGTATGCCATTTGGATTACAGTGGTAGTTGCTTTGTATCCATTATGTAAAAGGTACGATCAGTATAAAACCAATCACCCCGAAAAAAAATGGCTTAGTTATTTATAAAAAATCATGCAAAACTCCATAATCACAGACGGCCCAGCTAAGGCCAAAAGAATTGAATCCATTGACCTGCTCCGTGGAATCGTAATCATCATCATGGCACTGGATCATGTACGGGATTATTTTCATGCCGATTATTTTTATTATGATCCAACTGATATGACGAAAACGAATGCGGCCGTTTTTTTTACCCGGTGGATAACCCATTTTTGTGCACCGGTATTTGTATTCCTTGCTGGTACTTCTGCTTTTTTGGTGGCAGAACGAAAGACAAAAAATGAACTGGCGCTTTTTTTACTAAAGCGTGGGCTATGGCTACTGTTGCTGGAAACAGTTGTCATCAATTTTGCCTGGAGTTTTAATCCTGCCTATCCAATGTTTCGGCTACAGGTAATTGGCACATTGGGAATATGTATGATAATATTGTCAGCACTCATCTACCTGCCTTTAAAAGTTATATTAATAATTGGCCTGCTCATTTTATTTGGGCATAATTTATTGGATAGTATAGAAGTAACAGGCAATAGTTATAAAGATTTGTTGTGGGGTATACTTCATCAACGCAAAAGGTTTTCCATTGCAGGAAAGTTTATTGGCACAGGTTATCCAATTATTCCCTGGCTGGGTATTATGGCATTGGGTTACTGTTTTGGTTGGTTTTATAAAAAGGGAATGAAAGAAGCAATTCGAAAAAAATATTTACTGATAATTGGCTGTATTGCAATTGGTTTATTTCTTATTACAAGGGCAACCAATTTTTATGGCGATATGGCACCCTGGTCTTCGCAAAAATCTTTTATACTTACCATCTGTTCCTTTCTAAATGTTACAAAATATCCACCCTCTTTATTGTACACATTAATGACGCTTGGGCCTGCATTGATTGTGCTGACATTTTTAGAAAAACCCTTAAACTGGTTGGGAAAAATTATTAT
>JAYTTM010000193.1:0-8394 GCA_043745055.1 Chitinophagaceae bacterium
ATTATTTCATAAATAAAAGCTGTAAAAAGAAGGTGTGTAATTGAATATTTCTTTTTAAGAAAAAAATTTCTTTAATTAAACTATTATAAAATTTCAGTATGTAACTGTTTTATCAAAATCAGCTATTTTAAACTCTTTTATATAAATTGCATCATTGTATTAACTTTATTTTATAACCAAAACTAATTAAATGAAAAAAAACCTCTATCTAAATTTTGTATGCCTTTTAATGTTGTTGAGTTCAACCATTACAGCGCAAAAAATTACCGGTATTGTTACCAGTGGTGGTACGCCTGTTCCAGGTATTAGTGTTTATGCTAAGCCATCTAATAAAGGCACCGCAACCGGGCAGGATGGCCGGTACAGCCTGGTCTTTGAGCCTGGGACTTATAAAATTACCTTTTCCGGCACCGGGCTTCAAAGTATAACAAAAACTGTTACGCTTGCAAGTGGTGATGAAAAAACCGTTGATGCAGATTTAATTGTAGCAACTGAAGCATTACAGGAAGTTATTATGACGACGGGTACACGTTCAGTGCCACGTTCTTCAACAACATCACCATTACCTATTGATAATTTCGATAATAAAACATTGAAATCTACCGGACAAATTTCGTTTGATAAAGCCTTGCAATACAGGGTGCCATCATTTAATACCATTAATACGCCTGTAAATGATGCAACCACCTTATTGGATCCCTATGAAATACGTAACCTTGGCCCAAGCCGGACTTTGGTATTGATTAACGGTAAAAGAAAAAATTTAAGTTCATTATTGTATGTACAATTTGCCCCTGGCAGAGGTGAAACCGGTGCAGATTTATCAGCCATCCCAACTGATGCTATTAAAAGAGTGGAGATTTTACGTGATGGTGCATCTGCACAATATGGTTCTGATGCCATTGCAGGTGTAATGAATGTAATTTTAAAAGATAAATTTGAGTATAGTTCTTTAACCATTAACTCTGGTGTTACCAGCAAAGGAGATGGGGCAAACTATGGAATGGCTTACAACAGTGGGGCCAACTTTGCCGGAAAAGGATTTATTAATTATACCGTAGATTTTAGTCAGCAAAATAATGCAGTTCGCTCTGGTATTATTGATATCCCTACTGAAATTGCAACTTTTGGTGGTAATCCAACAGATGATGCGGCTATAAGATCTTATTTAGCAAAATATCCAACTGGTAATAATAAAAATGGTACAGGTGAAATTACCGCCGCAAAATTTAATTATAACCTTGGTATTCCAATAGGCGAAAAAGGACAGTTTTACAGTAACGCAGCATTGGTAGCAAAAAAAGCAATTAGTAATGCCAACTTTCGTACGCCATATTGGAGGGGAGATCCATTTAATCTATTACATCCCGCCGGTTCAGCATATCTTGGCTACGGGCCTACTTTTGAGGGTGATTTAATTGATTACAATGCCACCATTGGTTTTAAAAATGAAAGTAACGGATGGAAACAGGATGTAAGTTTTACAATGGGTGGAAACCAGCAGTTGTACACTGTTGCAAATACGTTGAATCGTGGTTTAGGTGCTAAAAGTCCAACATCTTTTAAACCAGGTGGTTACAAGTTTACCAACCTTATCGGTAACTATGATGTTTCTAAATCTGTAACTGATAATTTCAGCATCGGGTTTGGTACGGAGATAAGGCAGGAGACATTTAAAATTATTGCTGGAGATACAGCATCTTATGTTTCGGAAGGAGCCAATTCATTCCCGGGTATTCGCCAGGAAAATGCTACCAGCAATAGCCGCTTTAACTTTGGTGCTTATTTTGATGCAAGTTTGGATGTAACCAAAAACTTTTTGATTAACGGCACAATCAGGGCAGAAAAGTATAGTGATTTCGGATCTGCAAACGTTTGGAAAGCATCTTCACGTTACAAAGTTTTAGGAGATAAATTAGTAATCAGGGGTTCAGTTTCTACAGGTTTTAGGGCGCCTACATTGCACCAGATATATGCCCAGTCAACCCAGGCTTCTTTTGCCGGTGGTAATATTGTGCTCTCTGGTTTGTTTAATAACAGGAGTAAGCAGGCCCTGGCTTTGGGAATTCCGTTGCTGAAGCCTGAAAGATCTAACAATAATACATTGGGATTTGGCTTTAATCCAACCAAAAAATTCAGCTTTACATTGGATTATTACAGCATTACAATTAAAGAAAGGATTGTTTATAGCTCCTCAATTACTACAGATGATCGGTTACTTGCAACCCCAACTACAGAATTGGGAAGAATACTTAAAGGCAATAGTGTAGGAGCAGGTAATGCGGATTTGCAAAGTGTTCAGTTTTTTATTAATGGTATAAAAACCAAAACACAGGGTCTTGATGTAGTTGCCAACTATAAAAACATCAACTTAGGTGAAGGTAAACTCGGTATTAATATTGCTGCTAATTTCACGCTGAAAAATGAGATAGTTGGTCTTCCCAACGACCCCAAAGCAATTAAGGATGGCGGTTCTACAATTTTAAGTACGCAAATTAAATCTTTGTTAACTGAAGGTCGTCCGCTATATAAAGTAGTTTTTGGAATGGATTATCATATTAATAAGTTGAGTGTTAACCTTAACAACACGCTTTTTGGAACAACAAAGTTTCAGGATCTTGATAATGGTGGTGCTATTATGGAAAACATCAAGCAGGTATTTTCGCCTGCAGTTGTTACAGATTTAAATGTTGGTTATGATTTTACGGATAAAATAAACTTCTCTGTTACAATAAATAACCTGTTAAATATACTTCCAAAATGGAAGTTGGAATTAACTGGTAATAGTACTGATCCTAATTACGCAAACGCAAAAGCTACGCTTGCGAATGCTGCCGATAAAAGCTTGCTGGAAGGTTTTTTGTCTTTCAGTGGTAGGTACAGAATTTTAGGATATAATGGCTCACAGTTCAGCCAATTGGGAACTATATTTCAGGCTTCTTTAAATTTTAAATTTTAAAGAAAAATAATGTTTTTTTAAGGGCTGATCTTCTATTTGAAGATTAGCCCTTTTTAATTGAAGAGTGTTTATAAGTAATGCTGATATAGCTTACCTAATTTTTTTTGTTGGAATAGTGTATTTTTTTTATGATAAAAAAGTTACAAAAACTGTTTAAATTGATGCAATAAAACTAGCTATTTATGGCAATGTATGATAATGAAAATACAGTTGAAAAATCCTTCGATCTCAATTATATTTCGGAGCATTTGCTACAGGCGCAGTGGGCCGAGTTTATTGAATTGAAAAAAGTAATTACAAATTTGTACAAACAAAAAGGCAGTCCAATTTCTATACTTGATATTGGTATTGGCAATGCCCGTATCCCAAAACATTTATGCGGTGTAAAAGAAATCTGGAACATGGTAGCATGTTATGATGGTACAGATAATGCCCAGGCTTGCGTAGATATTTCCAATAAAAATATTGCAGACTTACATATTCAAGATAAAGTAACTGCCCATTTTTTTGAAGCCACCAACCTCAACAACTGGAACAAAAATTATGATATGATTATTACTACCTGGTTTACAGCTGGTAATTTTTACCCTGACAATTTTCCTTTTGATACTTATTCTTCTACTGCAGAAAGACTTGATCTTTCCACCAACCTAAAATTTACCTCAATTTTTAAAAATGCCTATAACCTGCTTAACCCCGGTGGAGAAATTGTAATTGGAGCTTGTTACATTGATAATGACAGTACCCGCTCGAAGCAGGAAGAATCCTATAAAAAAATGGGAATGACTGTTATTACAATACCGGTGGATAGTTTTACCGCAACAAAGGAAGGCTTTTGGAGCCAGCGATTTACAAAAGAAAAACTTCTACATTACCTGTCTTTTGTTGATCGAAATAAAATTGTGTTTAATGAGTTGGACACCTATAATTATGCTATGCAGGTACGTATAACGAAATAATACACTCTCTAGAAAATATATTTTTTAAAGGTTTTAATCTTGCACGGCAAGCACCGGTACTTTGCTTTGATAAATAAGCTTATTGGTATGTTGTGTTTTAAATAATCTTTCAAAAAAACTGTGGTATTTTGGCCCAATGATAATAAGGTCAATGTGCTGATCTTGTACAAAAAGTTCAACTGATTCCTGGAAATCAAATAATCGCATAAAATAAAATTCTGGTTTAAACTCTTTCATTAGTTCGGCCATTTTATCTCTTTGCGCCCTATATTCAAGCGTAAGGGTAAGGTAATGGCTATCATCAACATTTAAAATATGCAAACAAGGTTTAAAGTCTTGTAAAATTCTTTTTATAGATAGCAATGTAGGTGTATCTTCTACAGATTTTAGTTCGGACGTTATCAATGCATTTGATAAACTATTAAAATGGGCACTTTCTGGTACAATCAGTACAGGGCATATTCCTTTTTCTGCAATTTTCAAAGTGTTGCTGCCAGAAAATCTTTGTCCCAGTGATGTTTTGCTGCTAAGGCCCATTACTATCATATAAGCCCTCTTTACATAGGCATATGCAGTAAGACAATCAATAAAATTATGCCCTGTTTCTATAAAAGTTTCAATTATTGGAACAGACACCTGCAGCTCTGTTTTAAGGCTCTGTAATAATTTATCTGAATGCACAGCATCTTTTTCGCCGGAATAAAAATGATATAATATCAACGTTACATTATCCTTTCCCTGGTACATTTCTGCAGCATAATGCGCTGCATTGTAAGACGTGAGAGAAAAATCTAAAGGAACAATTACTATACGCATGGGCTAATAAATTTTATACAAATTAAGTTAAAAAACCAACTTTTCACATTTTTCACAGTTCTAAACTTTTTTTTGGCATTCATACTTATTTTTTATTCAATTCTCTTGCTTAATAACAAGACTATTTTCTTTTTGTTCTCAAAATCTATATTCATTGATAAAAATTAAAAGCAATTATCTCACTCGCCAATCAACTCAATTATTTACCGCCTATGTAAACCAATGTATTATGTTATGCAAAGTACCTACTTTTGTTATGTAATATTTTTAACAAAGTATAAAGCATAACCATGAAACATTTATTTATTCTGCTGACTGCAATGAGTATTAGTATAATCAGCATAGCGCAAAGCCCTAAAAGCGGAAAAATTACAGGGAGCATTAAAGATGGTGGCAACCAAAAAATTATAGATGCCGCTACCATTACATTACTAAATTCCAGCGATAGCAGCCTGGTTAAAACAGCAGTAACTGATAAGGATGGTAATTTTATGTTTGAAAAAGTAAACAATGGCAACTATTTAGTTGCTGTCAGTTCCATTGGCAACAACCTGGTGTACAGCACTTCAGTTTTGGTTGATGAAAATCACAGTGAAATTAGTGTTGGTGTTTTGCAGTTAGTTCCCAATAGTAAAAATTTAAGTGAAGTAGTTGTAAACACCAAAAAACAACTTATTGAGCGCAAGGCAGATCGAACGATAATAAATGTAGATGCTGCCATTAGCAATGCAGGGGCAACAGCTATGGAAGTATTGGAAAAAAGCCCTGGTGTTACTATTGATAAAGATGGCAATATAAGTCTTAAAGGCAAGCAGGGTGTAATGATCATGCTGGATGGCAAGCCTTCATATTTAACAGGTCAGGAGCTTACCAATTTTTTAAAATCTATGCCATCTGCCAATTTGGATCAAATAGAAATTATGACCAACCCCTCTGCCAAATATGATGCAGCTGGTAATGCCGGAATTATAAATATCAAAACCAAAAAAAACAAACAGGTTGGTTTTAATGGTAATATCAATCTCGGGTACGGGCAAGGCATTTATGGTAAAACAAACAACAGTCTTAATCTTAACTATCGTACCGGTAAGTTTAATTTGTTTGCAAATGTAAGTGCCAACTACCGAAAAGGTTTTCAGCATCTTGATATTACCCGCAAATATAAAAATGCCGACCATACGCTCAATGCAATATTTGAACAGGGAGCCGACTTAAATAGAATTAATCAAAATTATAATTCTAAAATAGGAGCTGATTTTTATGCAAGCAAAAAAACTACTATTGGGGTTGTACTAACTGGGTTTACCACGCCATCTTCTGAGAAAAATTATAACGCTAGTTTTTTAAAGAATAACCTTGCTGTGGTAGATTCAATTGTTACAGCTTCCAGCTACGAAAAATCCGACTGGAAAAATGGTGCTGTCAATCTTAATTTCCGTCACCAGATTGATTCTACAGGCAAGGAATTAACAGCAGATGTTGATTACATAACCTATAAATCCAACAGGGATCAAAATTTTGTTAACACATCCTATACCGGTAATTGGAGTAAAAAATTTACGGATAACCTGGTAGGAGAGTTGCCTTCACTCATCAATATTTATACAGCAAAAGTTGATTATACCCATCCATTAAAATCTGGTTTAAAAGTTGAAACAGGACTAAAAACAAGTTTTGTAAAAACAGATAATAAGGCTGGTTATTTTAATGTTTTAAATAGTGAGAAATTACCCGATTATGAAAAAACAAATCAATTTGTTTACAAAGAAAACATCAATGGAGCCTACGTTAACTTAAGCAAGGAGATAAAAAAATGGAGTCTGCAAACAGGCCTTCGTTTAGAAAATACAAATATAGAAGGTAACCAGTTTGGCAATCCACAACGCACAGACAGTTCGTTTAAACAAAATTATACCAGCCTTTTTCCAACGCTGTTTGTAAGCTATAATGCCAATGAAAAAAATCAATTCAGTTTTTCCTATGGCCGCCGCATCAACCGGCCGGATTATGAAGATTTGAACCCATTCTTATTTTTCCTTGATAAATATACCTACGGTGGTGGCAACCCATTTTTAAAGCCATCTTATGCCAATACATTGGAAGCATCGCATACCTATAAGCAGTTTTTAACTACCACTGTTAATTATACCAATACCAAAAATTTATTTGCAGATGTATTTGAACAAAAAGGCTATGCTACGGTAATAAAAAAAGGCAACTTTGGCCAAACAAACACTGCCAGCATATCGATAAGTGCACAAATACCAGTAAAAAAATGGTGGATGCTGATAGCCTATAATGAATACAATTACAGCCAATATAAAGGTTTGCTAAATGGAGAGAATATAAATATATCGGCAGGTAATTATTTAATAAACCTTAATAATCAGATTACACTTAAAAAGGGCTGGAGTGCAGAATTGTCGGGCTTTTACCGCACACGAGGTATAGAAGGGCAGATTAAAATAGGCCAAATGGGCCAGGTGAATGTAGGTGTACAAAAGCAGGTATTGAAAAGTAAAGGTTCGGTTAAGTTAAATATCCGTGATTTATTTTATACAATGCCGGTAAGTGGTAGTATTAACTTCCAGCGCACTGAGGCAACTTTTGCACAACGAAACGATTCAAGAGTAGCAACTTTAAGTTTTGTTTATCGCTTTGGTAAACCAATAAAAGGGGCGCAAAAAAGACAAACCGGTGGTGCAGGCACAGAACAAAACAGGGTGAAAACCGGTAGCAATTAATTGCTGACACATATAACTAAATAAAAATGCAGCTTATAGAGGCTGTATTTTTATTTAGTTATATCAATAAAAAATCATCCTTTTCGTTAATGCCTAAGTTTGTAAAAAGTTTTGTTTAAAAGGCTATTTACAAATAATTCAACTTATTTTACAGAAACAAATCAAATACCCCATTTAATCATGAAAAAAATTATCATTGTATCCACTGCTATTTTTTTGATTCTATCCTCCTGTCAAAAAGAAAAAAGTACCAATAATGCTACAACATGCAATAAAACTGTAGCAGATATTGCAGGTACTTATTCTATTGTAAAAGTCGAGGCCGGTCTTGCCGAACCTTTAAGTGATATAACCAATACAGAAATTAAACCTTGCCAATTAGATGACAAATTAGTACTTAATGCAAATGGAACTACTAACTACCAGGATGCAGGAATAGCTTGTAGTCCTAACGGTTCAGCAGCAGGTAACTGGTCTATTGGTGGTGATGGTAAAATATCTGCTAACCTGGGTATTGCAGATGTTGCCAATGCAACTATTGTTTCTTTTGATTGCAAAACATTGGTGTTGTTGGGCGATAGGGTAATAAGTGGCCTCTCTGTAAAATTCAGAGTTACATTGATAAAATAATTCTTTCTAATAAGTATTTGCAGCGTTAATTTTGTAACAAATTATTTCATCATGCCATCATTCGATTTCAGTAGCAAAGTAGATTTGCAAACCTTAGATAATGCCATCAACACCATAAAGAAAGAAATCACCAATCGCTTTGATTTTAAAGGTAGCCATGTGGTGATTGATCTGAATAAGAAAGATTTTAAGTTGAATTTGGAAGCCGACAGCGAAATGAAACTCGGCCAAATCATTGATGTAATGATTAGCCGTAGTATGAAGCAGGGACTGGCGGCAGAAATAT
>JAYTTM010000194.1:0-2276 GCA_043745055.1 Chitinophagaceae bacterium
CGAGGCAGGCAAGGCAATGAATATCCTGATATTTTCATTCCTGCTGTTTTTCACCATTGGTTCCCTGATTTTATTCATCCTCAACTTTAAACAAATACCGGCCATTGCAAAAGAAGAAGACAGCAGCTCCCGTGAGTTCTGGATGTTTATAGGTTCGCTGGTATTCTTTTTATCTGCCATTTTTATTATTGCAAAAACCTCTTTACCGGTGGTTAACTCCATCTTTGGTACCAAGCTGGCACAGCCGGAAAATGTGGAATTCTCTTACAATAAAGTAATGGTATTGGTTGCCATTGTTATTGGTTTTCTCACTGCAATTACCCAGTATTTAAAATACAAGGAAACGCCCGCTTCTTTTACGTTAAAAAAAATAGCCATTCCGGTTTTAATAACCATTTTATTAACTGTATTACTGGGTTTTATTTATTCCATCAACTACATTAAAGAAGGTATTGGATTTTTGGTAGCCATTTATGTTGCTTTGTTTGCAACCATATTTGCAGTTGTTGCCAACGCATCTTATATCTGGCTGGCGTTGAATGGAAAACTCAAATCTGCAGGTGGTTCTGTAGCGCATCTTGGCTTTGGTTTAATGATTGCAGGCATGTTGGTTTCTGCAGGTAATAAAAAAATAATCAGCGAAGAAAAGTATAAGAATTTTGCAATCCCAATGGGTATTGATCCTTTAACAAAGCAACAGGATAATCCTGCCGAAAACATCAACCTCATTAAGCAGGTACCCAACCAGATGGATGATTATTCGGTAACTTATTTGCATGACAGTGCCGGCCACGAAAAGGGTAGGCGGTTTTATAAATTATTGTTTGAGCGCAAAGATGTTGCAACAAAAAAAGTAACCGAACAATTTGAATTAAGTCCGGATGTTTACCTGATGAAGGACAATAACATGAGCAGTAACCCCGATACTAAAAGTTACCTTACGCATGATGTGTTTACCTATATTTCTTATGCGCTCAATCCCGAAAAAAATATTGATACGGGCAGCTTTAAAATTTCCGAAGTTGCAGAAGGCGATTCAATGTTTTACAGCAAAGGATTTGTGGTGCTGGATAAGATTATTAAAAACCCCACCACCAATAAATTTAAATTACTACCAACAGGGCCATCCGTTGCTGCTGAGCTTACCATACATGGACAAGACAATATGCAATACAAGGCTGCACCTATGTTAATGGTAGATAGTTTGGGCATCAAAAAAATTGATGATACAGTGTACGCACAAAACCTGTTTGTGCAGTTTGCTGGTGTAAGTACCGATCAGAAAAAAATTAAAATCGGCATCAAGGAATCAGAAAGCATGATTGATTTTGTAACCCTGAAGGCCTATATATTCCCCTATATCAACCTGGTGTGGATTGGCCTGATATTGATGGCCATAGGTTTTGTAATCAGCATCAATAAAAGAGCTAAATTATCTACCCTGCAAAGCGCCGCTTCCCTTTTGTTTGTAGGCCTTGCGTTGTTTTACATGTTTTTACTGGCGAATTAAATTTTCTTTTGCGGGGGTAAGTATTTGCAAAAAGAAAAGATTGTCTCGGCTATCTGCTATTTTAATTTGGAAGGTTGTAAATAGTAACGATCTGGCACAGGAATGCTAACACATATAGCAACTCCTCATCCCTGCGCCTGACTGTATCGCTCCGTAATACGCAACGTCCCTGGCCTACACACAAGGCTTGGGAGGAGACGTTGCTGCGAAGGAGGTAAAAATGGGCTGCTTGATATTGTTGTATTGGAAGGTTTTGATGTGCAAAGGTTAGTAATAAGTAGATACAGGGCTAGAGCCCTGCACCTGATGGGGGTGGAAATAGTTTATCACTTGTTAGTTAAACTTTCATTTAATTTTTATTTAAAGGCAATTTGAAGTTATTTTCACCCAATGAATATTTCCCTTAAAAATCAAAGAATACTTGTTACAGGAGCTTCCCGGGGTATTGGAAGGGCAATTGCAAAGCAACTTTCCCAATCCGGTGCAGAGGTTATCATCCACTACAATGCTAACAAGTTGGAGGCTGATAAATTAAAAAATGAGCTTCAAAATCCAAGCTTTACAGAGTCATGTGATCTTTCGGATGCTAATCAGGTGAGCGGCTTTATTCCCCGACTTGTTGAAAAGTATGGTCCGATATCTGCGTTGGTAAACAATGCCGGAATTTCCCCTAGTGCAGCGGATACATTGCCAACCAATGAATGGTTAAAAATTTGGGAACATACCTTCTCTGTAAACACAACGGCTGTCGGTATTTTATGCAAAG
>JAYTTM010000195.1:0-2275 GCA_043745055.1 Chitinophagaceae bacterium
TGGGATGAATTTGTGGATTTACTGGATAATAAAACCGGATTTATAGCTGCCCATTGGGATGGTACCAGCGAAACAGAAGATAAAATTAAGGAACAAACCAAGGCAACCATTCGTTGCATTCCATTGAACAATGCGCAGGAAGAAGGTAAGTGCATCTTAACCGGAAACCCAAGCAGCCAGCGGGTTTTGTTTGCGAGGGCCTATTAAATTTGTTTTAAAGTTTACAGCTTTTTAAAAAGCTGTAAACTTTAAAATTCACCATTCACCATTCACCGTTGACCATTGATCATTCACCTAAATATCATCCATTGGTTACAAACAAATCAACTGGTTTGTCCGGTAAAAAAATACTTGCACATCCCTTGCCCTGGTTGTGGTTTTCAAACTAGTTTTATAGAATTGGTGAAGGGAAATTTTATTTCAAGTTTTCAATATCATCCGGTTACAATTCCGTTGTTGCTTTTCTTTTTGTTTGCTTTACTACAACTCATTTTCAGGTTAAGGTATGGAAATAAAATAATTGTGTACAGCTATCTTTTTATTGCTGTGCTAATACTAACTAATTATATTTACAAACTATTTTATACACTTTAGCCTTAACATACAGCAGCATGGAACAGCAGGACTTATTGAGCAATTCTCCCAACTACAACGCACAGCAAAATTTGCCGAATGCTACCACAGCGTTGGTACTTGGTATCCTCTCTATCATCGGATCTTTTTGTTACGGCATTGTTGGTTTAATTTGTGGAATAGTAGGCTTAATATTGGCTAACAGAGATAAAAAGTTGTATCAGCTTTCTCCGGAGTTATATTCAGCATCCAGTTTTGGCACTTCCAATGCAGGTCGTGTTTGTAGTATTATTGGAATTGTGCTTTCCTCCTTACTGGTAATATTAATAATCGTTGTACTAATATTTTTTGGTGCTATGATTACAGCACAGGGATTTAAGTAGGGAGTTGAAGAAGGTTGAAGGTGGTTGAATATTGTTTAAGATGGTTAATGTGGTTGAATGTTGTTTAAGAATTGGTGGTATTTAATTGAGAGTTAGCAGGTATTGCTTAATGATGATTCAACCATTAAGCAATACCAAAAAATATACAGCCCTTACTTATTCTCTTGTTGATAAATAGTTATAATCTTCCAGAATTTTCTCTAAAAAATTAATCGCATACATATCGGTTGAAACCTTCAGCACATCCTGCACTTTGTAGGCTACCCGATTGCACATATCAAAGCGGTTGGTTCTTTGCGCCTGCAGCAAAACACTTTTGATTGTATTGATGTCACGATCACTTAGCCGCATAACTTCTGGAAAACTTACCTGGTAATTGGTTGGAGTAACATGCATAAAAATGGTGTCATCCACTGTTAATGCAGAATGGGTATTTACTACTACAGTATCTGCTGCCATATCTCCCAGCCGCTGGTTGTTGGGAGATAGCATAATGATAATAATACTGGTAATGCCACCCAGCATCAATAAAGAAATTCCCATAAATCCACTTGACCAAAATAAAAAGAACACCACAAAACCCCATTCATAAAACCTAAGAAACCAGCGTAATAAATACTGGCCAAGTGTGGGCTCACCTCCATCGAGACTTACTACTTTTATATGCAATAACCTTTTTCCAACTGTTTGTCCACCAAACAACAGTTCAGCCAAAAAGGTATAAAGAAGCGTAGGTAATATCAAAACCAGTGTAACAAAACCGCCGCTTCCTTCGCCCATTTTAAAACCACCAAACAATAAGTACAACATGCTTAAAAGGTATAAAATGATCAAAACAAAATCTACCACGTAGGCCAGCAGCCGCTTGTGAAACTCAGCTACTTCAAACTCAATATCTATATTAAAAGGCGTAGCAATTTGTATAAAAGACATGCTTGTAAATTAATTGATTTGATTTACATAACTCGTAAACAGAAGAAAATTTAAATTGCTATTCGAAATTGGGTGCAACTTCATTAAAAGAATACTTTAGGGCCCTGGCTCGTTTCTGTTTTGTAACAACGGGTTTTAAACCGTTGTGTCTAAAAAATATTCTACCTAAGAGCCGTAGGCTTGTAACATATAGTTGTGTGGAATTGTACAACTGGATGTTTTAGTTATTTGTTGCGGCATTGTTTATATGCACCGAACCTAAGGTTCTAATTATAATATCTCCTACTTCATCAATGGGTTGAAACCTCCCGCCTCAGGCGGGATTACAAAAATTGTCGGAGGCTACGCCTCTTCATACCAAATTAGTGATGGACATTGTACAAATA
>JAYTTM010000196.1:0-2273 GCA_043745055.1 Chitinophagaceae bacterium
CGTTTGCAGATTAAACAAGCCCCAACCCTTTTCTCCGAAATTTTTAACCAGGTATCCTGCATCTTCATTTTTTACGGTACCAGTAAAATGTTGCTCTGCCCATTCATTTTTAGGAAACCCAATTATTAAATCATAACTACCGGGTTGAAGTTTGGGAATTATTAAGTAGCCTGAGGCAGAAGAACTAATAATTTTTTTATTAAACTTAACGTAGAATGGTTGCTTGTTTTCCGTTTGGAAATAAATAAAATGATTTATTTGTGCTGTTGAGCTAAATGAAAAAAATAAAACAGATATCAAAAGTGAGAATAAGTATTGTTTCATGCCTGATTTGCTTTGATTACAAAACTACTTATATTATATATCGATTTGCCATTTATCTAAAAAATGATTAGGAATCATAATCGGAGTTATACTTTTGCGATTCTAAAATCAAAATATGAAAAAAACATTCCTATGTATTGCAGTACTGGCCGCACTTAGCAAGGCTATTGCACAACCAGTTGAAGCTCCGGAAGACACAACCTGGAAAAAGATTTACAGGGCAAGCTACCCAAAAACCAATGAATTGGTGCACACTAAACTGGAAGTAAAATTTGATTTTGAAAAAGCATGGATGTACGGTAAAGCATGGATTACACTGAAACCGCACTTTTATGCAACTGATACTTTAACCCTTGATGCAAAGGGTATGGATATAAAAGAAATATCTATCATAAAAGGTTCATCAAAATTCTCATTAAAGTATACATACGACAGCCTGCATCTTTTTATTAAATTGGATAAAATGTATAAAGGTGGAGAAAATTACATCTTATACATTCAATATACCGCAAAGCCCAACGAACTTACTGTAAAAGGAAGTGAAGCTATTACAGATGCCAAAGGATTGTATTTTATTAACCCTAAAGGAGAGGATAAAGATAAACCGACACAAATATGGACACAAGGTGAAACAGAGGCTAACAGTGTATGGATGCCAACAATAGACAAAAGCAACCAAAAAAGTACTGAAGAAATATATATGACTGTACCAGCAAAGTATGTAACCTTAAGTAATGGCTTATTAAAAAGCCAGGTTAAAAATGCTGATGGCACCAGAACTGATTATTGGAAAATGGATCTGCCGCATGCTCCATACCTGTTTTTTATGGGCGTGGGTGATTTTGCCATAGTAAAAGATAAATACAAAGAAAAAGAAGTAAATTATTATGTTGAGCGCAAATATGAGCCTTATGCCAAAAAGATTTTTGGCAATACGCCGGAAATGATCAAATTTTTTTCAAACAAGTTAGGAGTTGAATTTCCCTGGGCGAAATATGCACAGATAGTTGGCAGAGATTATGTAAGTGGAGCAATGGAAAATACTACTGCAACATTACACCAGGAAAGTGCTTATCAAAATGCAAGACAATTGGTTGACGGGAATGTTTGGGAAGAAACAATCGCTCATGAACTTTTTCATCAATGGTTTGGAGATTTGGTAACTGCAGAAAGCTGGAGTAACATTACTGTTAATGAAAGCTTTGCCAACTATAGTGAATACTTGTGGATGGAATATAAAAAAGGAAAAGATGCCGCAGATGAACACCATTACCAGGATATGCAAGGCTACCTGATGCAGCCAGGAAACGATAAAAAAGATCTGGTTCGTTTTAAATATGCTGACAAGGAAGATATGTTTGATGCAGTAAGTTATAATAAAGGAGGGCGGATATTGAACATGCTTAGAAATTATGTGGGAGATGATGCTTTTTTTAAATCGCTCAATAATTATTTAACTGTAAACAAATTTAAAGCAGGTGAGGCAGGACAATTAAGGTTGGCATTTGAAGAAGTAACAGGAGAGGATATGAACTGGTTTTGGAACCAATGGTATTATGGTGCTGGTCATCCAAAATTAAAAATTGATTATAAGTATGATGATGCAGCGGGCCAGGCTCTGGTAATAATTGAACAAACACAAAAAACGGATAAAATATTCAGGCTTCCGGTTGCAATTGATGTTTACAATGGAAGTTTAAAAACCCGGAGAAAAATATGGATAGAAAATAAGATTGATACATTTACTTTTATCTATACGGCTAAGCCAGATTTGATAAATGTAGATGCCGATAAGGTTTTATTGGCAGAAAAAACCGATAATAAAACTGCAGAGAACTTTGTGCACCAAATGAAATATGCACCTAATTATTTAGACAGAAGAGAAGCGCTGGAATTTTTTGCAAAAAAAGGAATGAAAGATTTAGCACTTGGTTTACAGGATAAATTTG
>JAYTTM010000197.1:0-2268 GCA_043745055.1 Chitinophagaceae bacterium
ACCATTTAAAACCAAGGTTTCAGTATTGTTAAAAGACCCTATCGACCATAAATCAAAAGCTGAATATTGTTTATAGCTATTTACTGCCCCCTTAATACTCAAAATTGCATAAGCATCATAGAGGCCGCTACCTGCAAAACTTTTTATTGACAATCCAAAAAAAAGCAGACAAATCCCCAAGATTTTATAAATTGAATGCAACAATAAGTTTCCATGTATGGTTGTAAAAGCCTTCATGCCAAACAATCATTAGTTGAATAATTAAAAATGCAAACTACCGCATACAGATCAGGAACAATAAAATCAACCGAAGGTTGTAAATGTTTAATCATCTTAGCAATCATTTAATGTGTATTTTTTACACACTGGCTATCCAAAAAAAAGGCGGAAAAATTATAAACAGTTCCGCAAAAGGTATTGGTTTAAAATGGCTTTAGGGAAGGATACTAGATATGAAACACTAAAATAAGGGTAATTGTCTATTCAATAATCATGGGGGGCAGAATATTTTAAAGAAATGATTGTTTACATCAACAAAATCTGAGGAATGAGCAGTGTAATTTATGTTTACCCACACCAACAGGACTTACCAAATTATCTGTACATAAATAACATCTCCTATTCAATAATTACCTTTTTAAAATAATAGCTATCCGGATCAATTTGTGGCAACACATTGCTTTTTACGACAACACCCTTTTTATCAATAATGATTTTTTCTGTTCCCTTTTCAGTTAAAACCTCTACCGGTAAGGGCATATCTATATTAACCAATTGAATTTTATATTCGTTATTAGCCATGGCAGTTACCTGCACTTCCAGTTTATTTATTGAACGGATAAATAAATCGAACAAAGGCTTTACAGAGTAGCCGGCTGCCTTGCTAAACAACCGTTCCACAGCATCGGTATTTACCAGGTTATCATAACAATATTCGGGTGCGGTAGCCAGTTCCTTTAAGGCCGAAAAAAATACGCTGTCGCCGATGGCATAGCGCAACGTGTGCATAAAGAATGCGCCCTTTACATAAATATCACCAATGTAAGCGGTTTCTTCATCAAGGTCTTTTCCCTGCACTATTGGCTTATCGTTTTTTATTTGAAAAACACTCTTTTTAAAGTTGTTAATGTAAGCTGCCTCACCTTCTTTATCTCTTATATACAGCACATCACCAAAACTACCAATACCTTCATGTATCCAGAAATCTGTCCAGTCTTTTGCTGTTACTTTATTGCCCCACCACTCGTGCCCAAATTCATGATTCATCAGCCAGTCAAAATCCTGACCACCTACTTTGGCATACTTAAAATTATTGCCATAAGCATTCATGCTCTGGTGTTCCATTCCAAGATGTGGTGTTTCGGCAAGGCCAATCTTTTCCTTTGCCCAGGGATATTCTCCAAAATATTTTTCTTTTACTTTGGCCATTTCTGCCAGCAGGTCTAAATGATGAGGAGCGCTGCCGGCATGATACTTCAACACATAAAACTGCATGGGCACTTTATTTCCGTTGATGGTAGTATAGGTTTTACTTATAACGGCATAATCGGCAATATTAAAAACGATGCTGTAGTTGTTGATAGAATAACTGGTTTTCCAGTGGTAGATAGCATTGTTGCCAGTTCTTTTTACGCTTTGCAATAATCCCGGACCAGCCACCACCAAATCTTTTGGAACGCTTATCAGCATATCTACCCCATCGTTGGGTTCATCTGAAGGATGATCTTTGCAGGGGAAATAAATTTTGCCACCGGCTCCCTCGGCCGTAATAGCAACAAAAGGATGGCCGAGCGAATCGGTGGTCCAGGTAAAACCATCTTCCCATGGCGGACGAGTGGCCACATGTGGCTTTCCGGCATATTGAATTTTAACTACCGCCTTGCCAGCAGGAAGTGCTGTAACTGGCGTAATACTGATGAGTTCGTTGGTATGTGTAAACAACACTGCTTTATTATTTACCCATACTTTTTGTACCGTAAAATCATTCATCAGGTTAAAGAGCAGTACCGGCGCAGGCTCACTTAATATAACGTCGATGCTGGTATATCCGCTGATACTTTTATTTTTGATATCTACCGTTAGTGCAATTGTATAATGCCGCACATCCATGATGGCTTGCTCTGGTTTAAGTTTTCCGCCGGAAGTAAGTTGCTGACCTATTCCAAAATGAAAAGAAGATAACAGCAGAAAGAAAAAGATTGATCTCATTTAGATTTTTTTTTTAAAGTTAAAAGTTTAGCGGGGAAGACTTGAAATCAATTTTAAATG
>JAYTTM010000198.1:0-2262 GCA_043745055.1 Chitinophagaceae bacterium
GCCTGTCCGCTTCTGTTACCGCTGCGGCAAAACACAACAATATTTTTTTTGTTTTTAAACTTTGCCAATTCAGTTGGCACTATGTCTAATGGAATATTATCCGACCCTTTTACATGGCCTTCGGCAAATTCGCCGGGTGTACGCACATCTACTAAAAATGCGCCGTCATCAATAATACTTTGCAAGTTGGCAGTAGCTCCACCACCAAACAGGTTTGAAAAAAGTCCCATAGTATTTATTTGTTTATATGTTGTTTAATAATATTAATTAACCCTGCTTTGGCTACCACACCACTTTGCCGCCATAATGGGTTTCCATTTTTAAATAAAATAAGTGTGGGTACTCCCTGCACCTGGTATTGATTTGCAGCTTCCGGGCTTTTGTCAACATCTACCTTTATAATAGTAGCAGTATCGCCAATCTCTTTCTTAACCTCTTTAAGAATGGGAGCCATCATTTTGCAGGAACCACACCACTCTGCAAAAAAATCAACCAGCACTGGTTTGTCAGATTGTATCATTTCGTTAAAAGTCATCGTAATAAATTTATTCTTTTACTATTTTATCCTTTTTTTTAAACATGCCTAAAAGCAAGCCACCCAGCAAGGCCCCGTATAAAGTACTGTTTACCGGTTTTGATGTAATGGCACAGGTGCCACTTGTGCAACCAATAAAGTTCCAGTACGTATAACCAGCAACAGCGCCAAGTACAGCACCAATAATGTAGAGTTTGTTGTTGTTAAACCACTTCTTCATAAGTAATATCTTTTATGGTTTCAGCAGTCTTTTTTGTCGTTGTGTTTAAGGTATTACATCCTCCCATACCACAACAGCCAACATTAAAAACTGCCATACCGGTAAATAATAAACCTGCAATTCCAAACAGCACATCTCTGGCCATTACAGCCTGCACCAGAATGGCGATGCCGATGCCCAAACGCAGGAACCTGAAAAAATTCCAATTAGATAAAACAGACTGTTTCATTGTTATTTTTTTATTTGTTACTCATATTCCCCACTGCACAGCTTACAAAAGACTTAGCCTTACTCAACAGGCTGTTGTTTCCTTTTTCGGGATAACCCAATGATAACGGTTGGCTAACCATACTCTCCTTTTCAATGGCAATACCAGTTACACAAACCTTATCTGCTTCCTTATGAATTTCAACGGCTGTTACGCCTTTGTTTTTCAACAGGGTGGTTTTAATGCTGTTCATACAGCCGCCGCACTTAATGTTTTCTACAAATATTTGATGAGTTGTCATTGTATGTTTCTTAAAGCAAAAGTAAATTGTACCAAAGGGCTTTTTGGTAACAAAGGTTACATACAAAAAATGGCTGTGTTGTGGTGGAGGCTTTTAAAGCGGATTACGTGACTTATCTCTAAAGTGAGTTGTTTTTTAATCATTCATCCTCCCAATCCAATTTAAAATTGCCAATATGCACCCGGTTATTTTTAAGTTTCTTTTTTTGACGGAAAAAATTAAACAACCCAATTATAAGAATTGCTGCGGCTATCATCCAAAATATAATTTCTATAAAAAGGCCATAACTTATTTTCAACAAACTGTTAACCGTCATCCCGGCAATGGCAAAATATAAGGCCGTTCTAATAAATGCAAGCAGGGTTCTATCGATAGCCATATCTGTTCTTTCAACGGCAAGGCGTTCCCTTAAAATCAGGTCTTTATTTATATTATTTTGTGTTTGTTTATCCATAAAATATTTTCATTTTAGTAAGCAGGCATAATTTCGCAATCGGCATCCCGCCACCATTTTTTTAATGTGCAGCACATGCGAAAATGAGCTATAACTCCTGCGGCGGCAGTAATACCTGCTATAATCAACAAGGCACTTATCAAACCAAAAGCATCCGCCAATACACCAGCCAGCAATGCTCCGATTACATAACCACTATCCCGCCAAAAACGGAAGATGCTTAATGTTTCCGCCCGTTGCGATGGATGTGTGTTTTCTGCCACTACAGTTAAAAAATTAGGATAAACCAATGCTGTGCCCAAGCCTAACAATACTGATGAAATAATTAGTACGGGCAATGCTAATGATAATGCCAATAAAACAATAGCAACAGCCTGTAATAGCATACCTATAGTAATGATTTGTTTTTTGCAATACCCATCGCCCATTTTTCCTGTAAACAATTGCGATACGCCCCATACTACCGGATAAATGCCAGCAACAATACCTATCTGGTAAATACTAAATCCACGTTGCATTAGCAGTATGGGCAGTAAACCCCAAA
>JAYTTM010000199.1:0-2260 GCA_043745055.1 Chitinophagaceae bacterium
CTAATGTTCTCATTAGCCGCACCCCACCATTTTCAAGCGATATACACCAAATAAACGGTGTAATTCATAAAATTGATCAGGTACTTTTACCACAATAATCATTGATATCTATAAACTACAAATGCACTGCATGGCAGTACATTTGTAGTTTATAAACTTGCTTTATGTTGGGGTGAGCTATTAAAATATCGAATTTCAAACATTAAGTTATAATGAAACTTCATTTGCCGGCAGGCAGGTGTAGAAATGGCCGGGTTACTTTATTATTGGGTATTCCTTGTTTAATATTTTTTATTTTTTTACCTGGTCACATTGCCAGGCCTTAAGCCAGGCTACTTTATATTTTCAAAAATAATCGATGCTCCCTGCCCCACACCTACGCACATGGTAGCAAGACCGTAGGTGCCTTTTCTTTTTTTAAGTTCATGTAAAAGAGTAGTAGCAATGCGAACACCGCTGCAGCCCAACGGATGCCCTATTGCAATGGCACCACCGTTTACATTTACCAATTCAATATCAAGACCTAACTCATGTATACAGGCAATGGATTGAGCGGCAAATGCTTCATTCAGTTCCACCAGGCTAATATCAGTTATGCCAAGACCAGCTCTTTGCAAAGCCTTTGTGGTGGCGGGCACAGGGCCAATGCCCATAATGGACGGGTCTACACCTGCTACTCCCATACTCGTTATTTTTGCCATTGGCTGTAAGCCATATTTTTTTACAGCCGCTTCACTTGCCAATAGCATTGCAGCAGCGCCATCATTAATGCCACTGCTGTTGCCCGCCGTTACAGTACCGTTTGTTATAAACGCCGGTTTTAGCAAGGATAATTTCTCCAGGGTTGTCGTTCGTGGATGTTCATCTTTGTCAAAGTCAATCAACTCTTTCCCTGTCTCAATTTGTATAGGTATTATTTCGTTGGCAAATTGATTGGCGGCATAAGCATTGGCATATTTCTGCTGACTTTCATAAGCAAACTCATCCTGTGCATGCCGGCTAATATCCCATTGCCTGGCAATATTCTCTGTTGTTTCGCCCATGCTGTATGGATGGTATAATGCAGCCAATTTTTTATTGATAAAACGCCAGCCCATGGTGGTATCAAATAACGCTGTATCCCTTGCAAAAGCTGCATTGGCCTTGGATAACACAAAAGGAGCCCTCGTCATACTTTCTACGCCGCAGGCAATGTACAAGTCGCCATCGCCACACATAATGGCACGCCCTGCATCCATAATGGCCTGCATGCCGCTTGCACACAAACGGTTTACCGTAACACCGGCAACGGTTACGGGTAGCCCGGCAAGCAATGCAGCCATCCTTGCCACGTTGCGGTTATCTTCACCACTTTGGTTTGCAGCGCCAGCAATTACCTCCTCAATGGCATTGATATCTACAGATGGATTCCGGCTGATAATCGCCTTTATTACTGCGGCCAGTAAATCATCAGGCCGTATATTGCTTAAAGCACCACCGTATTTACCAACCGGGGTTCTTACGGCGTCTATTATGTAGGCTGTTTGCATAAAAATTTTTTGGTCCGGGCATTTGTTTTTTAATCAGCATTGTTGCATCGCCCTCTTGTACTGTATACCATTTTTAAACGGTATTAACAGTGGTAGCAAGATATCAAATACTTTTTATAAAAATGGCAGTGGCGCACAGATTGTATTGTTAACATATGCAGCTATTATTTACAAACTGAGACAAAAAAATATTTGCTTACCTAAACGATGTATTATATAATACGCTATACCTTTTTTTACAATAAAGGGTTTTGATATTACCTCAATTTTTATTTCCTTTTCAATAAGAAAAATGCAATATGGTTACGATGGGATCAAACAATTTATAAAGTTAAAAACATAGCTACAAAGAGATTTGATGAAATTTCCGTTAATAAAATAACTGCCTTTAAGTTGCAGATTTTATACAACCAGCATTAACTAAATGTTAATAAACAGAAAATCGAACAACTACATTTTATTAGTTGTTAAAGCCTAATTTCGTATTTTTTTAGAAATAGTAACAGATATCTTTCATATTTAAACACAATAACTTTATCGTACATGAGAAAAATTGTATTAACATTATCAGTAGTGTTTTTAATACTGATGAATGCTTTGGGTCAAAATCGAACCATCACAGGAAAGGTGGTTAATGAACAAGGTGTTGGAATATCCAACGTTTCAATAATTATTAAAGGATCCCAGTCTGGAACTACAACTACAACAGATGGTAGTTTTTCTATTTCAGT
>JAYTTM010000200.1:0-8288 GCA_043745055.1 Chitinophagaceae bacterium
GTAAAGTAGGCCCATTAACAATTATTCCAGAGTTAAGGGTTGAAACATCACAAAGCACAATTTACAAAAAGAAAGACGGCACTGATGTAAAATCTACTGCTACAGCACTGGTAGCAGTAGTGTATAAATTTTGATAAAAAATAAGGCATAAAATATTTTCATTTTGTAAGTAAACAGTATTTTTTTTGATTCTGTTTTTAATGCCATTACAAATTGAATAACTTTTTTCATATGGCAAGCAATCGTTAAGCCCCCTCATTTTTATGAGGGGACTTAATTTTTAAATATAGATGCTATTTAATTTTTCATTTAATTGATTTGTTTTTTAGCATTAGAATTTTGCCAGTAATATTTAATACTTATTTTTAATTTCGCATGTTACCAGCCTCTTTGCATACCTGCATTTGCGTTTAAACACAACATAGTTTTTCTATAAGTTAACTTTATAAAAAATTGCTGCATGTTGAAATTTTTACTTAGCGCTTTTTAATTCTCCATTTATTACCAGCTTTTTCTCAACCAACTTCTACTCCGGCATCCGGTTACGAATGGGTTAAAACTGGTAGTTCAAATTATTATTCTTTTCTGGTAAGCATTATACCCAACATAACAAATGGAACTACTAGTTTTGGCTTTTTGTTAGATAAAGATCCTACGGATTGTAGTGGACATTGTGGTGGAAGCTGCGATGGCAACAGTAAGTATGCTGTATCTTTAGTTGGCATAAATAATACAGTTCCTGTGGGCACTAATAGTAATTGCGAACAGAGAGCAATTGTAATTCTATATACCGGATAAAATCAGCATAGTACTATCTATTAAAGGCCTATTTTTATAAAAAACTTACATGCGTTGTTTAAGCATAATTTCATGTTTGTGGCTGATGCTTTCCTGCAATGCACAAACAAAAAAGCCGAACCTTTCAATCAATAAAGATGATAACACATTATTATGGGAAATAAATGGAAATGGGTTACAAAAGCCTTCTTATTTGTTTGGAACTTTTCACCTGATGTGTAAAGATGATATTCAATTTAGCAACCAGTTAAAAACGGCGCTTGCCAATTCGGCAACCATGTACATGGAGCTTGATATGGACGACCCTGGTTTGATGCTGAGTGGAATGATGCTGATGACTATGAAAGGTGGGAAAAAATTAGCTGACTTTTATTCAAAAGATGAATATAAAAGGCTAGAGATTTTTTTTAAGGATAGTATAAGTGCTCCACTATCTTTTTTGCAAACGATGAAGCCCTATATGCTCATTGCATTACTTTACCCCAAGATGATGCCATGTAAAACAGTGAGTGGGGTAGAGGAAGAGCTGATGAAATTGGCAAAGTTTCAAAATAAGGAAATTAAAGGGCTTGAAACTATGGAACTGCAGGCAGCCGTTTTCGACAGCATACCTTATGAAGAACAGGCAAAAGAATTATTGAAGTCTATCGATAGTATGGAGATGAACAAAAAAAATTTTGATACCATGATGAGGGTATACAAAAGCCAGCGACTATCTGCTATTGAAGCCCTTTTTAGTAAAAGCGAATTTGGCATGCAGAACCATGAGGATATATTGCTTAATAAACGCAATATTAACTGGGTAGAACAATTAGGCACTATATTAAAAAAGGAAAGCGTTTTTATTGCAGTTGGTGCCGGCCATCTGGTAGGTAAAAATGGGCTGATTGCCTTACTTCGAAAGAAGGGTTACAAAGTATTGCCATTGCAAAACAGATAGGAATGAAACGTGGAAGTTACCAAAAGCTATTTTTTAAATATACTTTACAAGCTTGTTATAATTGAAACCAACTTATCCACTTGTTCGTTTGACACATCCAGGTGAGTAACCATTCTTACCTGGCTTGCAGAAATCTCCATAACCGATATAGCGTGCGCCTCCATTAATGCCGAAAAACTTTCAGGAGTATAGGGAGACAATATTTCAAATATTACAATATTGGTTTCAACAGGTAATATCTCCCCCACAAAATGTTTTACTGATAAGGCAGATGCTATCTTTTTTGCATTATCATGGTCGTCCTGTAATCTATCAATATTGTTCTCCAGGGCGAAAATGCCAGCAGCTGCCAGATATCCGGCCTGCCGCATTCCACCACCAAATACTTTTCTGATTCTTCTTGCTTTCTGAATGTATGCCTTATTACCAAGTAGCAGACTTCCAACCGGAGTGCCTAACCCTTTGCTCAGGCAAATAGATATACTGTCGAATATTTCGCCATACTGTTTGGGCGTTTCTCCCTTTGCAATTAAAGCATTCCACAGCCTGGCACCATCCAGGTGTAATTTCAAATTATTTTGTAGACAAGCTTCTTTAACTAATTCAATTTCAGTAAATTCATAGCAAGCTCCACCGCCTCTGTTGGTAGTATTTTCTAAACAAACAAGGCTGGTATTTGCTTTGTGTATATCCTTGGAATTGATATTTTGTACTATGTATTTTGCTGTTAATCTTCCCCTGTCGCCATCAATTGCTTTTACCTGGCACCCACTATTAAAAGCAATTCCCCCCCCTTCATATATGTAAACATGACTTAATTTTTCACAAATCACTTCATCACCTGGTTGTGTATGACATTTGATGGCAATTTGGTTTGTCATCGTTCCGCTTGGGCAAAAAACAGCCGATTCCATACCAAACAGGTCTGCCGCCATGGCCTCCAGTTTATTCACCGTAGGATCTTCTCCAAATACATCATCCCCAACAGTAGCCGTAAACATCGCTTGTAACATGCCAGAACTTGGCTTTGTAAAAGTATCTGATCTTAAGTCTGTTATCATTTCGCAAATGTAGCTACATCATCTTATGTTAAAAATAGAAATCCCAAAAACTGAAATATTTGATTAGTTATTAACATTCTTAAAGCTATTTTTTAAACCTTTTTGCATTTGGAGTATGAAATGCAAGATGCAAAATGTAACTTTGCCAACTATTTATTAAAATTTAGGTGTAATGTGCCCGGCAAAAAACTTTTACCGTGTTTACCTGTTTTATAATAAGTAGAGTTTTTTATTTCGAACATAAACCAAGCAAATGAGGCAATTAAAAATCGCAACCCAAATTACCAACCGAGATTCCCAGGCAGTGGAAAAGTATCTCCAGGAAATATCAAAGATATCTATGATTACACCTGAGGAGGAAACTATTCTTGCCCAAAAAATTAAAATGTCGGATCAAAGGGCATTGGATAAATTAGTGCAGGCCAACTTACGTTTTGTTGTTTCTGTTGCCAAGCAGTACCAGCACCAGGGACTTTCTTTGAGTGATTTAATAAATGAAGGTAACCTCGGGTTAATCAAAGCTGCACAGCGTTTTGACGAAACAAAAGGTTTTAAATTTATCTCTTATGCAGTTTGGTGGATTCGTCAGTCTATTTTACAAGCATTGGCGGAGCAAGGCAGGTTAGTACGTTTACCACAAAATAAAATAGGAACTTACAATAAAGCAAATAAGGCTTACATGGCATTTGAACAGGAGCATGAAAGGGAACCATCAACCGAGGAATTGGCTGAGTTGCTGGAGATGAGTGAAACTGAAATCAATAATATTTTCCAAAGTAATACCCGTCACTCTTCATTAGATGCACCAGTGCATGAAGCAGAAGATGTTGCTATGGGAGATTTATTGAAAGGCGCCAGCGAAACAGATGAAGATGTAATGCATGATTCCCTTAGAAATGAAATACGCAGGGTATTAAAATCTTTAAGCCCACGTGAGGCTGAAATAGTAAATGCCTATTTTGGATTGGATGGTGAAAATGGCGTTACTATCGAACAGATTGGTCAAAAATACGATCTTACCAAAGAACGCATTCGTCAAATTAAAGAAAGGGCTATCAAGCGGCTGCAAAAAGCAAGGTACAGTGGTGCTTTAAAAGCATATTTAGGTTAATATATCTCTTATAAATATCTTTTTCCCCGTTGAAATTTTCAATGGGGATTTTTTTATTAAACCATTTGTAATGCCTGTTGTTTGGGTAAGCCAAAGTTTATTCCCGAATCATAGATCGGCTTGTTTTAAAAACGTTAATGAATTATAACAATACCCAATTAGTATAAGAATTAATTTTACACGATGAATAGAATTTATTCCCTTGTTTTTTTATCTTTTTTATTGGGAGCTTGTGAGAAGGATATCAATTTCAATTTAAAAAATGCAGAAAATGTTTTGGTGGTAGATGCAAGTATTGAAAACAACTTGCCCCCACAGGTGGTACTTACTAAAAGTCTGAATTTTTTTAGTACCATCGATCCCTCTCTATTGATTAATTCATTCGTTCACAATGCAACAGTAATCATGTCTAATGGCACAAGTATTCATCAGTTAAAGGAATATGCAGTGCCTGCCGGTGCAGGTGCTTTTGTTTATTATTACGGTTTGGATACTTCCAATATGGCTACTGCATTTTTAGGTACATTTAATACAACCTATACACTTAAAATTAATTCGGAAGCTAAAGAATACAATGCAATCACAACTATACCAACTTTAGCTAAAAAGCCAGATTCGCTATGGTGGAAAAAAGCTCCTTTTCAGGAAGATACCAATAAAGTAGTATTGATGGTTAAAACAACCGATCCCCCGGGATTGGGTAATTACATAAGGTACTTTACCAAAACAAACAGCAAGGTATTTTTGCCCGGAGACAACTCTGTTTTTGACGACCAGGTAATTGATGGTACTACATATCAAATTCAGGTAGAGCCTGGCATTGATAGAAATAACCCAATTAAAATGGACAGTAATTTTTTTAAAAGAGGCGATACCATTACGCTTAAACTGTGTAACATTGATAGGGATACTTATAAATTCTGGAGTACCTGGGAATTTGCATACAGAAGTATTGGCAATCCTTTTTCACAACCCAATAAAGTGCTGGGAAATATAAGTAACGGAGCTTTGGGGGCATTTTACGGTTATGCAGCAAATTATCGAACATTGATAGTTCCTCAATAAAAAGCTTACAATCAACGGTAGTAAAATTCGTGTGTTTTACAGAGCTCATCATTTTATACAATGCGGCCAAATGGAAATTTTTATCTGCAAAAAAGATTGATGATAATTTTTGTAATTGTTTTAAAAATTCATCTTGTAAATTCGTGTAATTAGCTGCTAAAAAATGAATATGGAAAATACTATCGAAGAAAAAGTTAGTTGTTTAATTATAGGATCTGGACCGGCAGGATATACCGCAGCCATATATGCCAGCAGGGCAGGGCTTGCCCCGGTGTTGTACCAGGGTATTCAGCCAGGTGGTCAGCTGACTATTACAACGGAAGTAGAAAATTATCCCGGCTATCCCGATGGTATTCAAGGGCCGGATATGATGCTACATTTTGAAAACCAGGCAAAGCGCATGGGGTCCGATATTCGTTACGGATTGGCTACCAAAGTTGATTTTTCCGTTCGTCCTTTTCAGGTGCAGATTGACGAGGAAAAATGGATTGCTGCGGATTCGATTATTATTTCTACCGGAGCTTCTGCCAAATGGCTGGGTCTGGAAAGTGAGCAACGTTTAAATGGTTATGGTGTTAGTGCCTGTGCCGTTTGTGACGGTTTTTTCTTTAAAGGAAAAGAAGTAGCAATTATTGGTGCTGGCGATACTGCTGCAGAAGAAGCGCTTTATTTATCAAAAATATGCTCACATGTGCACATGATAGTGAGAAGGGGAGAAATGAGGGCTAGTAAAATAATGCAGGATAGAGTAATCAATACAAAAAATATTACCATCAACTGGCATAGTGAGACAGATGAAATACTGGGAGAAAAAAAGGTGGAAGCTGTAAGGATAAAAAATACTCAAACCGGAGAAAAGAAAGAGATTGCCGTAAGCGCTTTTTTTGTAGCCATTGGTCACCAGCCAAACAGCGATATTTTTAAAACATGGATTGATATGGATGAAGCAGGCTATATTAAAACCATTGCAGGCAGCAGCAAAACTAACATAGAAGGCGTATTTGCCAGTGGCGATGTGCAGGATAAAATTTACAGGCAGGCAGTTACCGCTGCAGGCAGTGGATGCATGGCAGCGCTTGATGCAGAACGGTATTTAAGTGAAAAGGGATTTCATTAATACAGATGAAATGCTGCAAGATCAATTTTAGCAAAAAGAAAAAAATGGCCATAGAGCAATTAACAATACATCAATAAAAACCCTTAATGCTCACTATTCAGTTACACCAACTTCAGTTTTTAGCTAACCATGGTTTGTATGAAGCTGAAAAAATAAATGGCAGCCAATTTGAGCTGGATGTAGATATTGAATTGAATATTTCCGGTGGTATAACAACTATTGATCAAACATTGGATTATGTGGCCGTCTATGAAATTATCAATACCAGAATGAAGGTGGCAACCCCTTTACTGGAGACATTGGCAGAAGACCTTGTAACCTTAATCAGGCAGCAGGACGTTCGTATAAAATCCATAAGCCTGGCCATCAAAAAATTAACAGCACCCATACCCGATTTTAAAGGAATAGTAGCTGTAAAAATTAAAAAGCAGTACTGATATGAAAATTTTTATCAGCCTTATTTGCCTTTGCTTTTCTTTTTTGTGGCTGTCTGCACAAGATATTAATGCGATGATAAAAGAAGGCGACAGGCTGGAAAGCAGTTTGAATGAAAAGGCAGCATTTGGTAAATTCAAAGAAGTACTTTCTATACAACCTGTAAATACGTATGCATTGAATAAATGCAGCGAATTATGTAGTAGAATTGGTAAAAGAGAAAAAGATACTAAGCAGATGAATACTTATTATTCTGCTGCTAAAACCTATGCCAGCCTTGCTTTACAACTCAATCCTGCCAACGCCGAATCCAATTGTGTAATGGCAATTGCCCTTGGCCGCATTTCACTCAATAAAAGCGGTAAGGAAAAAATTGCTGCAGCAAAAGAAATCAGGCGTTACGTTGATATTGCCATTAAAAACGACCCCAATAATTACAAGGCATGGCACGTATTGGGAAGATGGCATTTTGAAATGAGCAGTCTTAATTTTATTGAAAGGGCGGCAGTGCGCCTGTTGTTTGGTAGTCCACCCTCCTCATCCATAGAAGCGTCATTAACTGCATTTGAAAAAGCACAACAAATTGAGAAAAATTTTGTGTTGAATAATTATGAAATGGCCAGAGCATATTATAAGGCTGGTCAGCATAAAAAAGCCATTTCTTTATTAACAAATATGATGCAATTGAACAATACTACTGAAGATGATATTAATATTAAAAAAGATGGTAGAAAATTATTAATTGATTGGCAGTAAATACAGCAATACATTTTCTTTACTCCGAAACTTATATTATAACCATGATCAAAAAAATAATCTTATCAGGCTGTTTATTTGTAGCATTTTTTTCTGCAATGGCTCAAACGCCTGAAAATTTTGAAACCAGCTACGATCCTCACGCACTTTTTTCGCCATTTTTTTATTCGGCAGGCAATACCCCTACCCGTGCAGGCAACGGAGAACCAACAATTGGTTATTGGCAAAATAAAGCAGATTACAATATCAATGTTTCCCTCAATGAACATTCTCACGAGATAGCAGGTAAAGTAACTATTACGTATAAAAATAACAGTCCCAATACACTCCCATTTTTATGGTTACAACTAGATCAAAATTTATTTAATAAAGACAGCCGTGGACAGGCACGCATGCCGCTCGATAGCCGCAGCCGCTATGGCGATTCAAAAAGTAATTTTAACGGCGGCTATAAAATTATTTCGGTAAAAATAAATGATAAAGAGTCTGAGTATTTAGTTACAGATACCCGTATGCAATTGCGTTTGGCCAATGCATTAAAAGCAGGCGGCGGTGTGGTAGCCATCCAGATTGAATATGCTTTTACACTTCCGGAATATGGTGCAGACCGCTGTGGAATTCTTGCAACCAGCAAGGGAGATATTTTTGCAGTGGCACAATGGTATCCCCGAATGTGTGTGTATGATGATATTGAAGGATGGAATACACTTCCCTATCTTGGGCCGAGTGAGTTTTATCTGGAATACGGTGATTATGATGTTACAATTACGACACCTGCTACGCATATTGTAGTAGCAAGTGGCGAATTACAAAATCCTGAAAGCGTATTAACCAACACACAGCAAAGCCGCTTGCAGCAAGCTAAAATAAGTGATAAAACAGTGATGCTTCGCACTGAAAAGGAAGTAGATGATCCTGCCTCAAGACCATCCGGCAATACATTGAGCTGGCATTATATTATTTCCAATGCCAGGGATATGAGTTGGGCCAGTTCAAAATCTTTTA
>JAYTTM010000201.1:0-2255 GCA_043745055.1 Chitinophagaceae bacterium
AGGCAAGTATCTTTGTCCACGTTCATTAAAAAAATCCTTTTGATATAGACTATGCAAAAAACAGTTTTCATTCTATTTGTTTTATTTTCCATCTTCCGCCAACAAGTTGCCGCACAGGATACCCTGCCGAGGCTTACAGTAAAAAACATCAGCAATAAAATTATTGTGAGCTGGAAAATGAATTACGGAGCCAATATCAGTACCATCAATATACAGCGATCAAAAGACAGCCTTAGAAATTTCACTACCATTGGCTCGGTATTGGAACCCATGAACAGAGAGAATGGATATGTTGATAACAAAGCTGCTTCTCCTGATATGTTCTACAGAGTATTTGTTGCATTTGCCGGCGGCAAATACCTCTTCACCAAATCATACAAGCCAGTAAAAGACAGCATCGTTTCCGGTAAAGGATTATCTGCCATTGATGAAGATAAATTATTGCTGCCGGAAAAACCAACAACAGACCTAATTGCAGTTAAGCCAACAGTTGCAAAGCCCTACGTATATACACCCAGTAAATTTATTTTTACGGGCAAGGAAAACAGTGTTATCATCCATTTACCGGATGCAGTTAACAACCAATATTCTATAAAGTTTTTTGATGAGAAAGACAAACCCGTTTTTGAAATAGGTAAAGTAACAGAGCCCTACCTGATATTGGAAAAAGTTAATTTTTTACATTCCGGCTGGTTTTATTTTAAGTTATACGACAATGGTATTCTTAAAGAAAAAAACCAATTCTACATACCAAAAGAAGGAAAGACTGGGATACCTCCAAATGAAATTGATAGAAAATTTTAACCCCTTTCTTACAATTGCCTGCTATAATTTAATAAAGTAGTTCAACACCAAAGACAGCTTTAAAATTTTGCAGTATAGTTGCTTTTACATCATTCATATCTACAGTAGTTTGTAATTCTTTTGCCATAGAAGTTACCTGCTTGTTCACTATGCCGCATGGAATAATATTTCCAAAATAATCCAGCTCTGTATTTACATTTAATGCCAGGCCATGCATCGTTATCCACCGGCTGCAACGCACGCCCATAGCGCATATTTTTCTTTCCCGGCCTGGAATATCCGGGTCAATCCACACACCTGTTTCGCCCTTGCTACGCTCCCCTTTTATTCCATAAAATGCCAATGTATCTATAATTACTTTTTCCAGTTCCCGCAGGTACCTACCTATATCAGTGTAGAATTTTTCAAGGTCAAGGATAGGATAACCAACTATTTGTCCCGGCCCATGAAAAGTAATATCCCCTCCCCTGTTGGTTTTAAAAAACTCAACGCCCTGCTGTTCCATTTCCGCTTCACTAATTAAAATATTGGTTGCATTGCCGCTTTTGCCTAATGTATAAACCGGAGGATGTTCGCAAAGCAACAAATAATGTTGAGTGGAAGAATTTTCGTTAAAGGTGGTTGAAGATGGTTGATGATGGTTGAAGGTTGTTTCCTTTGTCGAATCTATCACTGGTAATTCGGCTGCTTTATTGGATTCATTTGTTTCAGTTTCAACATTTTTTTTATTTCTCGCCAGTTCAGCTTTTATCTGTACATTCTGCTGTAATAATTCTTCCTGCAAATCCCAGGCTTGCTGGTAATTGATGGTACCTAAATCTTTATATATAACTGACTGCTTTTTCAACTAAATAAATGTTTTTGCAAAAATAGGTTTTTACCCCCATCCCAGCTGGCTAGCTGGGTGCAAAGAAAATGCCCCCATCCCCTAAAGGGGAGTTATTTGAAGTACACACTTCTTTTGCAGACAGTTTAACCCCATCCCCTAAAGGGGTGTTATTTGAAGTACATACTTCTTTTGCAGACAGTTTACCCCCCATCCCCTAAACGGGAGTTATTTGACGTACACATTTCTTTTGCAGACAGTTTACCCCCATCCCCTAAAGGGGAGTTATTTGAAGTACACACTTCTTTTGCAGACAGTTTACCCCCATCCCCTAAAGGGGAGTTATACAAAGTTCCCACTACTTTTACGGCAATTCTATCACTATCCTTAAAGAGGTACAAAGAAAAAGCCCCAACTAAAATAATTACGCTAACTGTTATAATACAATATAAATCAAATGCCCATGTGGTAGAACAAACTGTTTAGCCAAGTGATAGAGCACCGCTCTTTCTCCTTTGGAGTTTACGATAAGTGCGCTGATGTTTCGCTGAATAGAACTGGAAAATGCAAAGCTGTTTCCAAATAAGCGTACAAGAAAAATGAGACTACTAATCGAATAAGAAAA
>JAYTTM010000202.1:0-8262 GCA_043745055.1 Chitinophagaceae bacterium
CAATTGTTTTTCAATATTTTGCTTTACTTTTTCTAAAGAATCCTTAATACGTTGCTGGTCTTTTTCCAATTTATTTTTTAAGGAGTCAATTTTATCAATAGTGTTATTATGATCATATCGGTAGTTGTCATCAATCTTTACACCGTTTTCATCAATATTGATTTTTTTACCGCCGTCATTAATTTCAATACCCTTTTTATTGATCTTGATTTTTTTATCATTTCCGTGCTTCCATTCATCAGCAGGCGTGCCATCTAGTGCATACAGGCCATCAGCTTTCATTACATAATCCACATTTTCATCCCAGCCATTTTCTTCATCATCCAGGTCGATATTAAAATCTTCATCATTATTCCATGGGCCATTTAAACGTACATAATGCCCACGGCCTACGTTGCTATTGATTTTTATTTGTTTGCCTACCGGTACATATACTGTAATAACTACCCGCTGATTTCTAAATTTATCTGTTGTATTGATAGCAATTCCCTTATCCAACACTAACAAGGAATCTCTTTGCACTACATTAAACTGTATTAGGTTGGCAAGTGTATCTGCATAGCGTTTGGTGCGGCCGTTGGCCATTTTTGCCATGGTAACCTTAAAGCTGTCGTTGGCAGATTTTACAATTTTAACTTCAATATTTTTTATATAAGCAGTATCGTCTTCTAACCCTTCAAAAGGTTGAAAGTTAAACGACTTGAAGCGGTATAATTTTTTTTCAGGCGAGTTGGTTGTTACTTCCAGTTTAGTTACTGAAGCTTTGCTTAAAGTAACTTCCTGTTCAACAATATTATTAATAGTTTTAAAATCTTTGGTTATAGAAGCCAGCAAGAAAATAAAGCATACCCAGCCTAGTATCCAAAGACTAATGAACGAAGCTCTCAATACCTTTCTATTGCTTTTCATTTTTGCCAGACGGCGTATTATCCAGGTAATTACACCAATTACAGGCACTGCTATAAAGAAAAGTAATGTACCCCATGCAAATACATTTTGCCATCCCTCAGTAAGAACAAAATCCTTTAAAGGAAAAATACCAATTGAGGCAATAGCCACCGCAAACAATGCAACAACCATCGCAAGACTTACACAACCAATGATAAAATATACAAAGGCTTTCACAAGTATTACAATCACATCACCGAGTGATGTACCCCCCCTTTTTACAGCGGTTTTAATTTCAGAACCCATTTGCTGTCCTTTACCCTCCGCAAAAGTTTTTACTTCTTCTCCAAATTTCTCAGCCCTTTTTTGTACCCCTTTCAGTTCTTCTTTCACAGAAGTTTTAATGGAATCAATATCAACTTTCTCCCCTTTCATTTCCAGCTTTTCTGCAGTAGAACTTGCCTCCGGCAATACCAGCCACAATATGATGTACACTATTAAAGCGCCTGGACTAAAAGAGAAGTTAATAAAATCCGGAAAATCACCGAAACCAAAATTTCTCCATCTAAATACAAAAGATAAAAATGGTAACAGAAAAAGTACCCTTGGTATCCATGGATTGATGCCGAAATAATTTCCCAGTCCACCACCTACACCAGCAATAATCTTTTCATCGGGGCTACGGAATAATTTTTTACGAGGCGCCCCTATTTCATTAGATGCGCTGCTTGGTACAGCAATCCATAAAATTATGTAGGCTAAAATACCGGTACCAAAAGCCAGTGAAACCACTGCAAAAATTACCCGTACAATAACAGGATCGGTGCGGAAATACCTTGCCAATCCGCCACAAACACCACCCAATACTTTGTTATTTTCGTCTCTGTATAAACGCCTGAGTGTACTGGTATCGGCACTCTGGCTATCTGCACCTGTACTTTTTTCTTTTGATGTTTCGCCTAATTTAGTAGCCACTTTTTCTTCTTCTCCATCAAATTCTTCAGGGCGGCCCATACTTTTAATAATGGCATTTACATCATCATCAGTAATGCAGGTGGCACCTTTTTTCAAACGCTCCTGAAATAACTCACCAATACGACTTTCAATATCGTTGATGATTTCTTCTTTGCCTTCTTCGTTTTCAAAAAACCTGGCCAGGCTGGCGGTATAGTTTTTAAGCAAGTCAAAAGCAGATACTTCTATCGGTACTACCTGACCGTGGAAGTTTATATTTATTACTTGTTTCATGACTGTAGTTATTAAATTGTTTCGTTAGTTGGTTGATTTACCCCAATAGAAAATTAATGGCTATACTTATCTATTCGGGTTGGTTGAAGTCGTTGCTTATTGTATATTCCTGTTCTGCTTTGGAAAGCGCTTGTACTGCATTGGCCAGTTCGTTCCAGGTGGCTTCCAGTTCTTTGTAAAATGCGGCGCCTTTTTCGGTTAGCATAAAATATTTGCGTGGCGGCCCGCTGTTACTTTCTATCCAGCGATAAGTGAGAAACTCTGCGTTTTTAAGCCTGGTAAGCAATGGGTAAAGTGTACCTTCAAAAATGTTAAGGTTTGCCGCTTTCATCTTTTCAATAATGTCCGACGGATAAGCCTCTCCCTGTTTAATCACCGAAAGGATACAAAACTCTAGCACCCCTTTTCGCATCTGGCTGGCTGTGTTTTCAATATTCATGGCTCAATGTTTTTAAAATTCATGGCTATACTTTTCAAACTGTGGTAAGTTTCTGATGATTAGTTTTCCTTAACAGCAACGATCAATAGTATGCTATTCTCAGCTTGATAACACAAAGCTAAGGTAAAGTTTGGTACTATGTAACACATAATACCTTTTATTTTTTAGTAGCTGGTGGTAAATGATAATAGAATTAAACTTAAACGCCTTGCTGGTATTGGTTTTAAGGAGAAATTGGCTAACTAAAAATAAATCTTGGATTTGATGATCGGCAATATTTTAGGATGACTGGATAAGATTAAAGTCAAAAATAGCTTCCGAAGATGGATCAAAAAAGCGAATTAAATTTTATGGATAAGTTTTGGTCTTTTTGAAATGTAACCGGAAAGTATTATTAAACTATTGGCAGAGTTATTATACAATGTGATGTAAAGACCCAAATGGTTGATCTGTTAGAAGAAATAAAATCAACAAGATTTAAAAAGATCCGCATGAGCGGCATGTAAAACATTTCGTTCCTAAGGAATTTCTGGTAAAAAGGGAGTAATTTGGCTCTTTCTGCTACCAACATTTAGCTCTCTAAGGAGCTATTAAAACTAAATATGCTAACAGGTTATTAATACTATCAGGAGGAAATAAATGAAGTCTTAATTATAGTTTAAGGAAATATCATAAAGAAAGAAAACGACTTGTGAAGTGACACCCTATCACTTCACCCGCTCTACCCTTACCCCAACGCTTATAATATTGGGCAATGGATTTTCTCTCATTGCCTGCGCAATAGTAAAGCTATAATTGCCCGATTGCTTAAACTTAACCGGGCCGACTGTAATTAATTTTCGAACTTCCCAAATGTCGTCCATACCGGTGCCTTCCCAACCACTGGCATCATTGCCTAATTTTAAATCGAAACGCTGGTTTTTAAAACTACTGTCGCCAGGAAAACGGGTGCCGATATTTAGCCAGATATTATTGTACCGGTAAGCATCTGTATGGCGCAACACAACAAATACTTTGTAAAAGGCAGCGGTATCGCTAATAGTAAAATCAATTTGGGGTTGCTGATTGTATGCCCATTGATAGTTGGGTACTGAAATATTTTTTTCAAATATATCCAGTTTGTTACAGGCAGTAAAAGATATACAAACCATGCAGAACAACAGGTTTGATACAATTAAATTCGTAAAAGATAATCTGGTCATCTGCTAACAAAAGAATTAAGCACAAATAAACTAATAAAGCGGCAAACCTCCTTACAATACATTTAATATCTGTTCTTTGGCTTTCTCCAATTCATCCTTCATGGTTACCACACATTTTTGTATCTCAGCATCGTAGGCTTTGCTGCCGGTGGTATTTATTTCCCTGCCAATTTCCTGAATCATAAAAGATAATTTTTTGCCTTTAGCCTGATCACTATCGGCAAGCAATGTTTTAAAATAATCACAATGCTGTTTAAGTCTTACCTGCTCTTCGTGAATATCAATTTTTTCAATGTAGTAAATCAGTTCCTGTTCCATGCGGTTGCCATCATAATTGTCTTTACCAACATATTTCTCCAGCAATTGTGTTATCTCTTCCCGTATTCTTTTTATGCGGTTGGGTTCCAGTTGCACAATCGTTTCTTCCTGTGCATTTATTTTGGTTATGCGGCCTAATAAATCTTTTTCTATGCTTGCACCTTCTTCTTCTCTATGCCGGTTCAGTTCATCCAATGCGGCCTGTAATACTTTTTTAAAATCTTCAAAATCATTGTCATTTAAAAAATCGTTGGAAGGTGTTACCACTTCTGGCAGGCGTAACAAAGCACTCAACACAGAATTGGTATCAATATTTAATTCCGTAGCCAACACATCTATTTGCAGATAGTAGGCTTTTATTAAATCGGTGTTGATTATAACAGGCTTACTGGTGCCGTTTTGTTTGATGGTAATTACACAATCTACACTACCACGAATTAATTGCTCCTGCAACATACTTCTAATATCAAACTCATATGGGCGCAATAAAGCAGGCAGGCGCAACTGCATTTCAAATTGTTTTCCGTTGAGGGATTTTACCTCTACTAAAAATGTTTTATCGTTTACTGTTTGTTCGGCTCTTCCAAAACCGGTCATTGATTTAAGCATTGTAATTATTTGTTGCGTAAGTTACTATTATGTTGGTATCAAACAGATTTCAAAAAAAAAGATAAATAAGATGAGCCTACTTAAAAAGCAAATGATTCAATTCCTTTTGTGAAAAAATAACCAAATCCCCGGGCATTACGCCTTCCATATTACATTGCCCTATCCTATAGCGTATTAATCGTACTGTAGGAAAACCAACAGCAGCTGTCATCTTTCGCACCTGCCTGTTTTTGCCCTCTGTAAGTTTTATTTTTATCCAACTTGTGGGAATATTTTTTCTAACCCTTATGGGCGGGTTTCTCTCCGGCACTTTTGGTTCTTTTTCCGCCACTGTTACCTTGCATGGTTTTGTTTGATATATTTTGCCATCTACGTTGATGGAGACACCCAATTGCAATGCCATTATCGCCTGCTGTGTAATAGCGCCATCTACCTGCACCCAATACTCCCGCTCATGCGCATTTAAAGGATTTAGTAACTGTTGATTTAATTTTTTATCGTTGGTTAAAACCAACAGGCCTTCACTGTCATAATCCAATCTGCCAACTGGATAAACATCGGGTGGTACATCAAAAAAATCTTTTAATGTTTGCTTCCCATCCTGCGATGTAAACTGGCTCAATACATTAAAGGGCTTGTACACGATACAATAAAAATTCAAAAGAAAATATTTAGAGATGCTGATAAAAAATGATGCTGACTATTTTAAAAAATACATTTCGGCAAGTTGCAAAAATAAGAAAGCCCGGCGTTTAAGGCCGAGCTTTATTATATGAATGGGTTAGTAAATACAAGGAAATAAATTTCCCTACACAATATTAAAAATAATTTTCCCTTAATAGAAAATTTATTTATAAAATTTTATTCACATTTTGAACCTTCTTGTGGATAATGGTAACGACTGTTACACGTATTTATGCAACAATAATTATTGCACTATTGCATACATCACATTCTGCACACAAAAAAATAAATGCATGCATTGCCTGAAACACTTGATATCACAAGGTTACAGCAAATTGATTCTTTTAATGCTATTTTTAATCATAAATATTGAACTTAATTTTTAAACTAAATTAATGGACTAAATACCTAATAAAAACATCAATCGGCAGTAAGAATATTTTTTGCTTTTTTTAAATAATTTCATTTTTTTAGGAAATGCTTATTAAAATTTAGTGATTGCAAAGCCAATTAACTTTGTAAAAAAAATATCACATGCAGTTTCCTTCACCTGTTTCTATTAAATGGATAGCTTCATTCATCGATGCAACAATAATTGGCAATGATACATTAGCTGCTACAGGCATCAATGAATTACATAAAGTAGAAAAAGGTGACCTTGTTTTTGTTGATAATCAAAAATATTATACACCCTGCATCAATAGCGCTGCATCTTTTATCATCATCAATAGAATAACCGATTGCCCCGAGGGAAAAGCGCTGCTGATTGTTGAAAATCCTTTTGAAGCATATTGCAAAATTGTCAATCACTTTAACCCATTCACCCCTTTAACCAAATCCATCAGTGAAAGTGCTGTTGTTGGAGAAGGCACCTTTATTTATCCTGGTGCATTTATTGGTAACAAGGTAATTATTGGCATCAATTGTATTATTCACCCAAATGTTAGCATTATGGATAATTGCATTATTGGCAACAATGTGGTGATACAGGCAGGCACTGTTATTGGTAGTGATGCTTTCTATTATAACAGTAAAAAAGACAGGGACATCTGGTATAAAAAAATGCCGAGTTGCGGAAGAGTTCTAGTTAAAGATTTTGCAGAAATTGGCGCCAATTGTACCATCGACCGGGGTGTAAGCAATGATACCATTATTGGCGAAGGCACTAAGTTTGACAACCTGATTCATATTGGCCATGATACTGTGATTGGAAAGAATTGTTTATTTGCTGCACAGGTAATTGTAGGGGGTTGTGTTGAAATAAAAGATGGTGTAACACTGTGGGGGCAGGTAGTTGTAAATAAAACCTTGACCATTGGTGAAAATGCGGTGGTACTGGGCAAAGCCGGTGTGGTTGGATCTATAGAAGGCAACAAAACCTACTGGGGCACACCTGCACAAGATGCCAGTATTGCAAAAAGAGAATTGGTTTGGATTAAAAGAATACCGCAGTTGTGGGAAAAGGTTATGAAATTATAATTTTAGATTTGTGGTTTGAGATTTATACATTTATTTATTGACACATTATCTCGTAATGTTAAAATCATATGGTAACATATCACCTACTTTTTCCCAGCTCCAGTAGCCATTAATGGTAATATCATTCTGATCAAAGTAATAACCATTTTGTTCTATGCCAATTGATTGAGCTGCTGTCATGTTTACCAGTGACAATTGAAATTCTTTTGGCTGCTCCTCGTACTGCACAAAATATTCTTCAACAGGTTTCTCATTTTTATACAACACTGCTACATCAGGTTGGTTTGGATTGATATCAACCACCATTGTACTTTCATCCATTTTATAGTTTAGTGCTGCATAAAAATTCTTTAATGGCAAGGCTGATTCGATACCACTATTCTTCAATAAAAATTGAATTTCAAAACCTTCCTCTTTTAATTGTTTAGTATATACACTTCTCATAAAATGCAAGATTGACCCTTTGTAAGCAATCTGCCTGTTGGCCTGCCAAAGTATTGCCTGTGCTGAATCTGCCGGCTGCATGGCTTCAAATAAAGGATAACCAATATAGGCACTTGCCAATGTTCCATAGTCATACGTAAATGAATCGATCGTGTATTTAATGGTATAGCCCAGCGCCGGATTTTTAATGATGATGGGTTCGCTTGCCAATACTTTTAAACGGTTTCTTTTTTTAGAGAAATAAAATTTCAATGCCTCTTTATTCTGTATGCTGCACAGCCTGCTATTGGCAGTTTTTCCAATAAAATTTTCTATAAAAAAATCACCATATTTCTCCAGCCCATTCTTTACTTCATTGCTGGATACAATGGAAATTTCTTCCATTGCTTTGTCCTTTTGCTTTAGTTCTATAACAATGTTGTTGTTATCAGCATCAGCTGTGGAAATTCTTTTGGTAACAGTTTCATAGCCAGTAAATGTTATTACCAAATCGTAGCCGCCATTATTCAATCGAAGTATAAAAATACCCTCATTGTTAGTAGCTGTACCAGTAGTTGTATTTTGTGCAAATACAGAAGCGGCAACCAACGGAGTTTTATTTGCAGCATCTATTACTTTACCAGACACTAAAAAAGTAGTTTGCTGGGCAAATGCAAACAGAGAAAATAAGAGTATTATAAAAAAGAAACCAAGTTTTTTCATGTAGTTACTTTTTTAGGATTTGGATTTAACCTATTGAAACAACAAAACGAAAATACGTTTCTACTTGTTAAGCATTTGTTGCAATTGGCTTGCTGTATGAGCAATGGTATCTTCCAATTGGATATAATTAAAATCAGGCAAAAACTTTTTCAGTTTTGTATTATCAAAATGAACCTTTGCTAATGCAGTTGCTGCAGTTTCTTTTGTTATCAACGGATCGTTACCGGTAAACATGCTTTTAATGGCTTC
>JAYTTM010000203.1:0-2253 GCA_043745055.1 Chitinophagaceae bacterium
CAATGTAAATATCCAGCGTTTTAAGCCTCTTACTTCCGCAAACTGCAGCAGCATTTGCCGGTAGCTCAATACTTCCGGACCACTTATATCAAAATGTTGCCGATAGGTATTTTCCTTAAGTATGGATGCAGCTAAAAATTCAATTACATTTCTTACAGCGATAGGCTGGCATTGTGTATTGAGCCATTTGGGTGTAATCATCACCGGAAGCTTTTCTACCAGGTCACGGATAATTTCAAAAGAAGCACTACCGGAACCAACAATGATACCAGCCCTGAATACGGTAAGAGGGATGCTACTTTTATTAAGGCGATGTTCAACCGCAAGTCTTGAATGCAGGTGTTTGGAAAGATGCTCTTCGTTTACAATTCCGCTGAGGTAAATGGTTTGCTTACAATTTGTTTTTTCAATAAGCTGTATAAAGTTTTCAGCAGAGGCTAGTTCCTTGCTTTCAAAATCGCCGCTGCTGCTCATGGAGTGAATTAAAAAATAGGCAACTTCTATTTCTACCGGAAATACTTTATCGGAGCAATCTTCCAAAAAATCAACTTCAATAATGCTGATATTTTCATGTATGTGGTCGGCTTCAAAGCGGCTTTTGTTGCGTACACAGCAAAACAACCGATGGCCTGCATCCAGCAGCACCGGTATCAATCGCTGACCGATGTAGCCATTGGCACCTGTAATTAAAATATTCATGGCAACGCAATTTTATATTTGAAATTGATTGTAACTACTACAATGAGGCTATTTATTTGTTTAGATCTGGCTATGATTGCAAGCAACTTAAATTTGCATACCGGCATCTGAAAATTGTTACAGCATTTGCAAAAGGTATTGAATTTAATGCTGTAATTCTTCTTTATTAGATGTGGGCAAATGCGAAAATTTGGACTGCATGCCGATGATTGAAAACCGGGTATATCATATTTATAAAAAGCCTTAAGGATTTGTTAATCAAAATTTAAGGTGCAGCATCGTTATCATTTAAGGGTCTTGTGTATTAAACTTAACATTATGAAAAAACTTTTAACAGCAATGGTTTGCATTATTATGGTTCAGCTTGTACAGGCACAGGTTCAAAAAGTCAGTCTGTTTTTGGGCGGTTCACTTTCCGTTGGCAGTAATAAATATGAGTCTACCTCCACTATCAATAAAAATTCAAGCTGGTCAATTAACCCACAGATTGGCAAAGCAATTGACCTCAATAAAATCATCGGCATACAAATTTATGTTGGTGGTACTGCAGAGGAAAGTTCAACCGGTGGTATGGTTTTAAATAAAAATGTATCGACCGCTTATGGACTAGGTATTTTTTACAGGCAATATTTTCCGCTTGCTGCCAAATGGGCGATGTTTGCAAACGCAGGAATTGACGGGCGCTATGGTAGCGGTGAAACAAAAGCCAACGGTATTAAGACAGGTGAAAATAATGGTTGGGTATTTTCTGCGGCTATTACGCCCGGCATTAGTTATAAAGCTGGTAAAAGTATTTGGTTAGAAGCTGCGTTGAATAACCTTTTTCTAATAAATTATTCTTCTGATAAACAAAACTTAATTGATCAAAACGGGCAGATTTTTTCTACTAATAAACGAAATAGTTTTAACACCGGAGTTAATTTAAGTGGATTTAATTCCATCGCTGTTGGGTTGCGCTGGATTATTCAAAAATAGTTAGCCGGGTAATTAGATCAAAGTATAGCATACCGACTATTGACCGTATACAAATAAACGGCATCAGAAAAAAGGCTTTTAAAAATTTGAATTTCAGGGTTAGGTAAGCATGCTTATAAATAGGATATATTATTAAAGGAATTGATAGCGCCTTTATTGGGTAAGAAAAAAAATAGCAGCCATTAAGAAGCTAAAAAAATATCCGGCTGTTTTAGAAAGATAACTGGTGCCAAAGTATTCATAAAAATTCGCAGCGCTATTTCAACAATGCTAAAACATGAATTATGCGTATTGAAGGCAATACATTTTGCAGTATTATACATGGCATATATGTCAGCATAAATTTCGCCTGTACACAATGTTATTATGCCTAAATTGTCGCAAATTATCATTACAATGAAAAGCGTTTTCTTACTAACTATTTTATTATTTGTAAAAGTTTTATCTGTCAATTGCATTGCACAGCAATTGGTTTGGAACAAAGTATTACCAGGCATTTGGAAAGCTGTTGCAGGTAAACCCGAAGCATATAATTTATTAAACGCATCAGGCGCAATGCCGAACAAAGCAGCCATTGCA
>JAYTTM010000204.1:0-2252 GCA_043745055.1 Chitinophagaceae bacterium
ACATCTGTTTGATAAAATTGAATTAGCCAGTGTTACGTTGAAACTGGAAAAATCTGATACAAGAGAAAATAAAACCTGCGATATACGGCTGGGAGTACCAGGTAATGATTTGTTTGTTTCCAGGCAAAGTGAAACATTTGAAGCAGCCGCCATTGATGCAGTAGACGCTTTGCAGGAACAGATTAAAAGAATGAAAAGCAAACTGATGTCTTCATAATACAATTGCTTAAATAATCAATAAATACCAACCGGTAATAGGATGAAAATAATAAAAAAATTAGGTATCTGGATGGATCATGCCAGTGCACATATAATAGAAATAACAGCGAATGGGATGAAAGAAACCAACATCTTTTCAGAATTTACGCACGAAGAAAAGCTCGTTGTTTTAAATAAAGGGGAGAAGGCAATGCACAATAAAGAGCAGCAGCAACAAGGGGCTTTTTATAATAAAATTGCTGCGTTAATTAAAAATTATGAAGCTGTAATTTTATTTGGGCCAACAAATGCCAAAGCGGAGTTACTCAATATTTTAAAATCAGATCAACATTTTGCCAAAATAAAAATTGAAATACAGGAAACAGATAAAATGACCAGCAACGAGCGTCAATTATTCGTTAAAAAACATTTTGCTTAGTCTTTTTTTATTTGGGTAAAAAGTACTTCAACAGTTAATTCTCCAAAATTAATTTTCTGCACTTATTAATTATTGATAAGGAAGTGAAAAGCATTTAATCAATAAATTTCAATTAATACAATGAAAAATACTTTGCAATTTGTAGCTATTTCCGGAAGCCTGCGAAAAGGTTCTTATAATACAATGGCATTGAAGGCAGCACAAAAACTTGCACCGCTATCCGTTACTATCCAACAGTTATCGATTGATGGATTGCCTTTGTACAATTTTGATTTGCATTCTCCGCAACAACCTGCAATTGTAGAGGAACTAAGCCAAGCCATTAACGCTGCCGATGCACTCATTTTTGTTACGCCGGAATATAATTATTCAATTCCCGGTGTTCTTAAAAATGTAATTGATTTTCTTTCCAAACATCCGGCAAAACCATTTGATAATAAACCGGTGGGCATTATGAGCGCCAGTCCGGGTACGCTCGGCGGTGTACGGGCACAATATCACCTGCGGCAGATTATGGTTGCTGTTAATGCCGTAGTTTTAAACCAGCCTGAAATTATGATTGCGCAAGCCAATACAAAATTTGATGAACACGGTAATCTCATTGATACAAATACCAAAGAATTTATCAGTAAATTTATTTTGTCGTTGGAGATGTTAACAAATAAAAATAAAGGAATTATAAAGCCTGTTAAAAAAGAATGAATGGATACAAAGCAAATAGTTTTAGCCTCAAGGCCAAAAGGTACACCTGTAGCTGAGGATTTTAGAATTGAAAATGTGGAACTGCCAGCATTAAGAGAAGGTGAACTGCTATTGCAAGGCCTGTATTATTCTGTAGACCCTTACATGCGGGGACGGATGAATGATGCTAAATCCTATGTGGCTCCATTTAAGGTAGGGCAATCGTTTGAGGGCGGTGTGGTAGCTAAAGTTGTTGACAGTAAATCTGCAGATTTCAAAACAGGTGACATCGTTTTGGGCACGTTGCCCTGGCAGGAACAAACAGTTGCACTTGCAACAGGAGTAAAAAAAATTGATGCAACCATTGCACCTGCCAGTTATTACCTGGGTATTTTGGGTATGCCCGGGCTAACAGCCTATTTTGGATTAATGGATATTACCAAGCCCAAAGCTGGCGAAACGGTAGTGGTATCAGGTGCTGCCGGTGCAGTAGGTGTGGTGGTTGGCCAACTTGCAAAAATTCTGGGATGTCGTGTTATTGGTATTGCAGGTACTAATGATAAAATCAATTTATTAAAAGAAACATTTGGTTTTGATGAAGCCATCAACTACAAAACTACTCCCGATATAAAGCAGGCCATTGCACAGCTTTGCCCTAATGGTGTGGATGTTTATTTTGACAATGTAGGCGGTGCAATATCAGATGCTGTTATCAGCAATATAAATTTTCATGCACGCATTGCTTTGTGCGGCCAGATATCATTATATAATAGTACCGAAGTGCCCATGGGCCCAAGGTTACAGCCCATGTTACTTACCAGGAGTGTATTGATGCAGGGATTTATTATTAGTAATTACCAAAGCCGTTTTCCGGAAGGCATTCAGCAATTAGCCCAATGGATAACTGCCGGTAAATTAAAATTTACGGAAACAA
>JAYTTM010000205.1:0-8254 GCA_043745055.1 Chitinophagaceae bacterium
TGGCCCTGCATTTACCAGTGGATAAGCAAACACAGTAAACGGTTTTACAACAGTATCCTTACAACCAAAATTATTTTCTACCTGTAATACTACCTGGTAAATTTTCGCATCGCTGTACGTTTGTGTGGCAGGCAATTGCTGGCTCGCAATCTGTCCATTTCCAAAATCCCACAACCATTTATTAACTACGCCATCCACGCCATTGCTATTATCACTAAAGCGAACAGACTGATTTTGACAAATGCTGACACTATCCGATTTAAAATCGGCCACTGGTTGTGGATGCAAGCTGTTAACAGGAATGATGGTACTTTTTTTACAACCGGCACCACTGGTAACCTGGAGGCTAACACTGTAAATACGCACTCCTGAAAACTGGTGCGTAGGATTTTTTGAGGTTGATGTATTGTTGGCACTTGTGGCATCATCAAAATTCCATAAGTAGGTAAATGCGTTGGAGGTGCCGTCAGCAATTGTAGATGTATCCGTAAATACAGCAATTGGATTGGGCATACAAATGCTGGCAGGAAATTTAAAGCCGGGAACTGGCAATGGATTCACCAACACAGTTTTTTGAAGAACTACTTTACAACCATTGCTGGTAATAATGGAAAGTGTAACTGCATAATTTCCGCTAATATTAAAAGTGTGCGAAACAGCTGCAGCGGATGTGTTGATAACAGCCGGACTTCCATCTCCAAAATTCCAACTCCAGGCCCTGATGTTACCAACACCTGCGGGCACAGTGGAGGAATCAGTAAACGTAACTGCATTGGCAGCGCAAACAGGTGCACTAATGCCAAAATTGGCAATTGAAGGTGCCAATACTTTTATCGTTTGAAATACGCTGTCTACACAGCCGGCATTGGATGTAAACGTATATTTAATGCGGTAATCTCCTGCACCTGCGGCTGCGGGTGTAAACAAACCAGTACTATTTATTCCAGCGCCCGAATAAACGCCGGAACCGGGCACGGAGCCGGTTTCTGATGCCTGTGTCACTTGATAATTAACCGCATCAGCACAAACATCCGGTATCACTTTAAACAGCAATTTTGGTACAGCAAAAACTTTAACCTTCAGCAACTTTTCACTGGTGCAGGTAGCTCCGGAATAAGCCTGGTATCGTATAGTAAATTGTTTGGTAAGTGGTGATTGAAAAGTTGGATAGCGATGCTGGTACAATTTACCCAATGCAGGTAAATCATCTGTCTCCACAACAGTGGGTGCATTGCTGTTATCCCAATAAATAAGTACCTTGGTAATATTGCCAAAATTCACTGTTGAATTATCTTTTATAACCACAAAATCACTGCCGCAATAGCCGGAAAGGTTTTGAATAGTGAAGTCAGCCAGTGGCTTATCGCCATTAACTGTAAAGGATTGAGCCAATGAATCCACACAGCCATTGTTGCTGGTTACAACCAATGTTGCTGTATAATTTCCTATAGCACTATATCGATGAGTTGGATTTTGTAAAGTAGAAATATTATTCATCGGGTTAGAAAAAGCATCTCCAAAATTCCAGGCCCATTTAGTGATACTGCCCGATGCTATTGCCGAGGTATCGATAAAAGAAGCAGATGCATCGCTCAGGCAAACCTCTGGAGAAATAAAACCCGGCCCTGGCAAAGGGCTTACCACGATATTTTTTGTAAGCGGTAAAGCATTGATACAGCCCTTATCAGTCTTCAATTGCAGCGTTACCGGGTAAGTGCCAGCGTTTACATATTGATACACAAAAGCAGTCCCATTGTTGATCACAGAATCTGGCCTGCCATTGCCAAAATTCCAGGTAAATTGACTAATAATTCCGGAACCTGTTGTGGATGTATTTGTAATGCTGATATTATTTTTTTCGCAGGTTGGCGCAGCAACGATAAATGCAGGAACTGGTAAACTATTAATGATTACCTGTTTTGTAATGGTATCACTCAAACAACCTTTATCGGTTTTTATCCAATGCTTAATAAAAAATGTACCCGCAGTAAGATAGGTGTGATTTGTATTTTGACCGGTGCCTTGTGCAGTTCCATCGCCAAAATCCCAAAACCAATTTGTTACTACACTCCCCTGCCCATTGCTGGTGCTTGATAAAGCAGTTGCAAAATTTAAACAGTTTTCTGCAATAAAGTTGAATGAAGCCGTTGCTTTTGGGTACAAATTTTTAAACAGCATGGCCGTATCAGCTACACAACCAGCTGCACTTGTAACCTGTAGTTTTATTGTAAAGGGCCCATTGCCTGTGTTGTACAAATGTGCCGGATTTTTTACAATGGCGGTATCGTTATTTCCGGAAGCTGGCTCGCCAAAGATCCATTTCCAGCTAAACCCAGCCTGGGTTCCGTCTGCAATAGTACTTGCATCAGTAAACTGAGCTGCTTCATACGGAAGGCAAACAGTAGCAGGCATAATAAAACTGGCCAATGGTTTAGGGTTGATGGTAAACGTTTTTGCAATCATGCTACTTTTACAACCACTGGGAGTAGCAACTTGTAGAGATGCAGTTATAGGTCCGGCATTTATATAACTGTGTAATTGGGTTACATTGCTTACAACAGTATCCCTTGCACCATCTCCAAAATTCCAATAACTTTTTTCAATAGTACCCGGCGGAGCTATAGAAGACAGATCAGTAAACTTTACGGCTTTAGCTACACACAATAACGAGGAAATATTAAACCCTGCAACCGGCACTTCTGTAACAACTATTTGCCTGGTGGAAATACTACTTATACAACCAACATTGCTGATTAAACTAAACTTTACCTGGTAAATTCCTGCACTTAGATATTTGTGTACCGGATTGTGGACATTACTTACTGTACCATCGCCAAAATCCCACATCCATTGGTAGGAGTAAGTGCCTTCATCGTTAATAGAAATATCGCTGAATGTTACAGAATCTGAAACACAACCATTGTGTACCCAATTAAAATCAGTAGCTGGCGGGTTCTTAACAAATATAGTATCATCTTTTGTTTGGGTGTTACCACAACCATCCGTTCCAGCAGTACCGGCTGTTATAGAAATAGGGTAATTTCCAGAAGGGCAATAGGAATATTCTTTTGGCAATTTGTACCGCCAAACTTGTTTACCATTTATAAAAAAGGTACTATCTGCTACCGGGTTGGCAATTGAAACATTGGGAGTTTGAACACCTTTAAAATCCCAGAATAAGGTTAACGGCTCATAGGGATAAGTAATAGAAAAATAAAAAGGTGTGCAGGCGCATGCAGTATTTAACCCTGATATATTTAAAGGGTTGATGGGCGTTATAAAGTTATATAAATCTTTTAGGTTTGTGCCGGCATTGTACCCATAAGATTCAAAACCACCATACCCGTAAGCAATGGCATTAAATCCACTATCTGCTCTCAAAATATGTGCTCCTGCAGTTACCGGAATTTGAGCATAGCTATAAGCAGCATCCCCCGGATGCGGCACAAAACCATAACTACCGGCAGTACCTGTTACAGTAAAAGAAGCTACCGCTGTTGTTTTAATAATAACATTAATCCAATGATCCTGGATGTTGGCATTGGGGGTTGAATTAACCAGTACTTCATCAATGGTTTGCTCAACAGGGCTCAGATAAATCATCTCAGGATCGCCCAGGCTGCCAATAAAATTATTACCGCAGGTATTGGCTGAGGTAATATATTGTGCCACCATTATTGGTTGGTTAGCTTCAATTAATTGAGGTTTGTCATTGATTGGGAAATCATAGTAAAAATTGTTTACAATACCAGCTTGCACTACCCCATTCAGCTTTACAATTGTTGCAGGATCAGATACAGCAATGCGATAGTAATTAAAAGGCAAACTTTGGGTAGGCGCCGTTAAAAAACGTTTTCCCCATGCAGTTTTTGGAAAGGCCTGTGCAATAATATTATCTGAACTATTGGAATTAGAACAACTGATTTTTATTTTTCCTGACCCGGAAAAAACAGCAATTTTTTTACACGTGATACTGCCATTGCTGATAGAACGAATTTTAGATCCTGTTAAATCAACACCTGTAAAATTACCAGAACTGCCTCCATTCAGTTGCCCCATTACATTATAGATTTCACCCTGGTTTAAAGTAACTGTAAATGGCACGTTGGCTGCATGAGTTTGCGTATTAGCAGCTGGCGTAATCTCTACTGTAGTAGTCCCTGTATCTGCAGCAACTACAAAAAAGAAGCTATTGGAAAAATCCTCATTAGATACCTGTTTGTAATTTATTGAATAATATTCTTTACCCAATGTGTTGGTAGGAAACAACAAGGTGGCGCCGGAAACATTGCCATTAAAAATATGGGTATAGGCAACAACGGGCCTCGTACTGGTAACATGTATTCCTGATGTAAAAAGGCCCTCATTAGTTAGCCTGGCATCCTGTGCCCCAGACTTTGGTATTGAATTGGAAGTGACGATTGTACCTGCAGGAATATTGGTTATATTTTCTACATACCCCAGCGCAGGAATCTCTATTTTAATATTGGTAGTTGTATTGGGAATATTTTCTGTTGCAAAATACAAAACCATTTCCTGACCGTTGATACCACCACCGCCACCGTTTGTTACAAACCTTACGTGATAGCCATATCCCAGCCAAAAATCTTTTCCTTTATTAGAAAAACTCTGTGCAAAGCAAGCAGTTGAAATTAAAAATATAAAACAGGATAATTGGGTTTTTCTCATTGCTGCTGGCAGGTAATTTTAGGCAGTAAATTTAGCGAAAATAAAATGAGCAGCGTTTTTAATAAATCAAAAGGCCCGATAGAAATCGAGCCTTTGTTTACGAACCTAATTTGGTTCTGTAACCCCCAAAGAAAACATCTTGTTTACCAAGCACAAGCGCTTAAGCCCTTGAGGTTGTTTAGTAAACGATGATTGTTAAATTTTATTTTATTTACTGGTTGAAATGGAAAAATAAATGTATAAAAAACAATGGCGTCTCAAATTATTTTTTACAGTTACCAAAATTGTCTTTATAAAATAAAGGCAGTTGTGGAGTGTGAATTTATAAATATATTTTTCTGATGTACAATTCTGTAAAAGCAAAATAACATTCACTTTAAAAATAATTCTGTGATAAAATTAAAAGCACCGGGCACAAAAAAACCGCTGCTACTTAGCATGCGGTTCTTTTCATTCATCCCTGTATTATAATTTAATAAGATCCTAAGTGTGTATTCGTATTTCCATTAGGCCCTATCCACACTATTTTATAAAATAATAAACCAGAAGGGCAGGAAGTTATTGGGTTGCCATTTGCATCCAAACCAAATGTAGTTGTTGTAGCTGCAGCTACACCTGTGTGTTTTAACTGACCACTAACTAATCGGAAATTACAACTTTGTTTTACTACCAATGGCTCGGTAATGGCGCAAGTAAAGTCTTTATTAAACCTGTTTATACCCCATTCTGCAATACCATTTCCAAGTGAGCTTATACCAGTTGTAGAAATTACTATCCCATTATCATAAGTAAAAGTCCTGCGCCTGGCAACCTGCCAGTTACGCTGAGATCCATTATCAAAAGTAATACTCATACCAGTGCTGGTAACTTCATGAACAATTGGTGTAAGCCTTGTTGCAAGATTACGAAGTTTACCACCCGATACATTTTTAATGGTTTTAGTTCCATTGATTGTAATGCTTTTTTTATCAGCCCCACGGGTAATTTTTAGATTATTGTAGGTAACGGTATATTGTGAGCCTGCATTAACCCAGCGAAAACCAGGAGCAAAGCTTATTACAACTACACCAGTTCGGGTGCGGTTACCAATGCAATTGTTACCACTATATGTTAGTGTAATTGTCCTTGGGTTGCTGGTTGTATCTACTACCACTGTGGCATCGCAGGTAAATGGAAGTTGCGGCGTTAATGGTGATTCGCCTGCATAAGAACCGCCTAAATTTTCCAGTGTTGCATTGGCATCATTGGCCACTGCATCTGTTTCATTTGCAAATCTCGACTGGTCATCTGACTGCACCTGTATTTCTGTAGTGGTATTTAAGGTTGAAGTAGTGTCAGTTTTTTTACAAGAGGTTAAAAATAAGGCTACACATGTAATGGCTACAAACATGTAGCTGATTTGTTGTTTCATAATAAGGTTTTTTGTGGGTTTTTAATTTGGTTGTGCAATTAAGACTTTGCGTTTAACCCAGAGTTTAAATTGTAACAAAAAGATATTTAGGATTAATTATCTTGTTTGCAAACGAAGGCTGGTTATGGCCTTGAATAAAAAGCGCTAGAAATTTTCCGGATCAGCCGTTAAGAAATCAAGGCTGTTTGAGTCGGCACAAACCTAAAATTATTCAACTCTGGCGGCGTCCCGGATAGCTATCGGGATTCTTGATTTTAGGTTGATGTGGAAAATCTCACCTGTCCCTAAAGTCGGGATCCTTTTTATTCGGAGCCCCGTCCGACTGGCGTCAGCCGGGCGGGCTTTATTTTTTTTGTTACATTTTTTTATCAACCTGTCCCGAAAAAATCGGGAGAAAAAAAAGTAAATAGAATGTAGCGTAAAATAATATAGGCTTAGAGTAAAAAAATATTAATCCTAAAAGTGAGAATCAAAAAATATGTTTACAATCAAAAAATATAGTCGTTTTTTAATCACGGCATCACTGTGTATGGTAACCCTTATTTTCACTTCGCTTAGTTCCTGCAAAGCAAAAAAAACAGTAGATCATTCCCAACATGCGGCAATTGAAAAAGATACAGTTGCCCAGCATTCAATGCAGGAGGATGAAGCCGATGATTCCGCCAGTCCAGCAATATACACCTGTTCCATGCATCCCCAAATCATTCGGCATAAGCCAGGCAATTGTCCCATCTGCTCAATGCAATTGGTAAAAAAATCCAGTGCCAATAAAAAAATAGATGGATTAAACTTGAATGCTTTATTAAAACCTACCAATGGTTTTGTTATTTCATCCATTCCTGTTACCACCCTTGAAAGTAGCGACCCAAAAATTGAAATAGATGCCCTCGGAGTTATCGCTTATGACACCCGCTATGTGGGCAATATTTCTGCAAAAGTAGCAGGCCGTATCGAAAAACTCTATGTTCGTTTTCGGTATCAAAAAATTAGTGCCGGGCAAAAAATTATGGATGTATATAGCCCGGAATTATTAACAGCACAACAGAACCTGTTGTTTCTTTTAAAGAATGATGCTGGCAACACAAGCTTTATTAATTCCGCAAAAGAAAAACTATTGTTATTGGGTATGAGTAACGACCAATTACAGCAAGTTATCAAAACAAAAAAACCATCTTTTACGATTGCCGTTTATAGTAATTTCAATGGACATATTCATGAAGCGTCCGGAATTATGAATAGTGGTAGTAACAACCCAGGTGTGATGAAAGAAGTTGCTTTGCTTACCGAAGAATTACCTCTAAAAGAAGGCATGTATTTACAAAAGGGGCAAACTATTTTTTCTGTTTATAATCCATCAAGGGTTTGGGCATTGCTAAATATTTATGCTGATAACCAAAATATAATAAAAAAGGGAGACGCAGTAGTTTTGACTTCAGAAACCAACCCTGGAGAAACTTTTTTTGGAAGAGTAGATTTTATTGAACCTTTTTTTAGAAAAGAGAATAAGACGCTTTCCGTAAGAGTGTTTTTTGATAACTCCAAACTACAACTTCCTGTGGGTAGCCAGGTTAAAGCTACCATTTCGGGGCGGCCAAAAATGGCAAATTGGTTACCAAAAGCATCCATTGTATCGTTGGGTTTGGATGAAGTGGTTTTTGTAAAAGCACCAGGTGGTTTTATACCGCATATCATTTCTACAGGATATACTTATAAAGGAAAAACGCAAATAGTAAGTGGATTGTCATTGACAGATTCCGTAGCGCTAAATGCTCAATTTTTAATGGACAGCGAAAGTTTTATAAAAATTAAATAAATAATGATGAAACTACTTGCGATAATGATGATAACCTTGTTTTTATTTTCCTGCAATAATAAAAAGTCAGCAGCCAGCAGTGATGATATGGCCAATATGGAAACGGATGCAAAGGCAATGAAGAACACCAAAAGTATGGAAAACATGCCGGGCATGGATACAGGCTCGTACTACGCCTGTTCTATGGATCCGCAGGTTAAAGAAGATAAACCCGGTAGGTGCCCTATTTGTAAAATGGAATTGACAGCCGTAAAAAAAAGTAGTAGTCAAAATGAGAATGAAATTCAGTTGAGTGAACAACAAATACAATTGGGGAATATTCATACGGATACTATCAACAG